>NZ_KV811348.1:461802-579371 GCF_001813025.1 Pseudomonas sp. HMSC066A08 | reverse complement strand
CGCAGGCCGCGGGCGAAGGTCATGTCGACCTTGGTGTTGACCTGGGTCTGGCCGATCCCGGGGAGGTGGTATTCCACCGGGTCCTCGATGGTCAGGATGTTGCGGGTCAGGCTGTTGAGGCTGGCCAGTCCGGCGTAGAGCGTGGTGGTCTTGCCGGAGCCGGTGGGGCCGGTGACCAGGATGATCCCGTGGGGCCTGCGCAGCGCGCCTTCCAGGCGTTCGCGAGTGCCTTCGGCCATGCCCAGGCGGCCGAGGTCGAGGCGCCCGGCCTGCTTGTCGAGCAGGCGCATCACCACGCGCTCGCCGTGGGCCGAGGGCAGGGTCGAGACGCGCACGTCGACTTCATGGCCGGCGATGCGTAGGGCGATGCGGCCATCCTGTGGAATGCGCTTTTCGGCGATGTCCAGCTTGGCCATCACCTTGATCCGCGACACCAGCAACCCGGCCAGCTCGCGTCTTGGGCGGAGGATTTCGCGCAGAAGCCCGTCGACCCGCAGGCGCACCGACAGGTGCTGCTCGAAGGTTTCCAGGTGGATGTCCGAGGCCTTGGCCTTCACCGCCTCGCCGAGGATGGCGTTGATCAGGCGGATGATCGGCGCGTCGTCTTCCTGATCCAGCAGGTCGGTGGTCTGCGGCAACTGCTCGGCGAGACTGGCCAGGTCGTCCTGCTCGGCGATCTGCTCGCCGAGGCCCTCGGCCATCTGCATGGCATCGGCGCGGCCGTCGCGGTAGTGCTCGGCCAGGCGCTGGGCGAACTCGTCCGCGCCGAGCACCTGGCAACGCAACGCGCCGGCGTGGCGGCGACGCACTTCGGCGAGGATCGCCAGCGCGGTATCGGCGCGGCAGTAGAGATGGCCGTCGTCAAGCAGCACGCCGTGCCGGCGCGCATAGCTGAACGGCAGGTGCGCGGCGCTCACCGGCGCGATTCCTTGCGCATGTCGACGACCTTGTCCTCGGCGGAGCCGTCGAACAGCCGACGCGGATCGGTGGGCAGCAGCAGGCCGTTGGCGCCGCCGCCGGCCGGGCGCAGTTGGCGCAGGTCCTGGTATTTACGTTGGCTGAGAGTGTCGGCGGTGGCGCTGTTGCGCAGCAGTGTCGGGCGCAGGAATACCATCAGGTTGGTCTTTTCGTTGACGTCCTTGGTGCTGCGGAACAGCCGTCCGAGCAGCGGGATGCTGCCGAGCACCGGGACCTTGCTGACCTGGGTCTTGACGTTGTCCTTGATCAGCCCGCCGATGACGATGATCTGCCCGTCGTCGGCGAGAATGGTGCTTTTCACCGAGCGCTTGTTGGTGATCACGTCGCTGGTGGAGATGCCGGCCGGCGCGCTGGCCAGCTCCGAGCTTTCCTGCTCCACCTTCAGGCGCAGGGTGTCGCCCTCGTTGATGTGCGGGGTCACCTTGAGGGTGATGCCGACGTCCTTGCGTTCCACGGTGGTGAAGGGGTTGCTGGCGCCAGCGCTGTCGGTGGTGTAGGAGCCGGTCTGGAACGGCACGTTCTGCCCGACCAGGATTTCCGCGGCCTCGTTGTCCAGGGTCAGCAGGCTCGGGGTCGACAGCAGGTTGTTGTTGGAGTCGCTGGACAGTGCGGTGACCAGCGCGCCGAAATTGCGGCTGCCGATACCGATGATCGCGCCGTCGGGCAGGTTCGGGCGCTTGCCGCTTTCCTGGCCGAGCAGGCTGCCGATGCTCATGCCGCTGTTGCCGAAGTTGGTCCCGCCGGCGAGGTCGCCGGCGCGCGCGGCCCACTGCACGCCGAGGGCTTCGTTGATGTCGCCGCTGACCTCGACGATCGCCGCTTCCACCAGGACCTGGGCGCGGGGCCGGTCGAGCTGGGCGATGACGTTGTCGAGCATCGCCAGTTGCGCCGGCTCGGCCATCAGCACCAGGGCGTTCTGGCTGGTGTCGGCGCTGATCATGATCGGACTGCCCTGGGTGCCTTCCTTGCCGCCGCGGGCGCCGTTTTCCATGCGCTTGCCGATGCCGTTGAGCAGTTCTTCCAGTTGCTTGGCGTCGCTGTGGTGCAGGCGTACCACGCGGGTACTGTCGTTGGCGTCGCCGGGCACGTCGAGCGAGCGCGCCAGGCGCGCCATCTGTTCGCGCAGCGGCGCCGGGCCGACCAGGATCACCCGGTTGCTGCGGGCGTCGCCGATGGCCTTGGCGGTGTTGGGCCCGCCGCCGTTCTGCGCCACGCTTTCGCTGAGGGTCTTGGCCACTTCGCTGGCCCAGGCGTGCTTGAGCTTCAGCGTGGTGAAGGACTTGTGCCCGGCGTCGTCGAGTTCGCGGACCACCTGGCGGATACGTTCGACGTTGTTGGCGCTGTCGGTGACCACCAGGGCGTTGGAGCTGGCCGAGGGCGCGACGTAGGCGTCGTTGGCCACCAGCGGGCGGACCACCGCGGAGACTTCGCTGGCGGTGGCGTTGTCCAGCGGCAGCACCTCGGTGACGAAGGCTTCGCTGTCGCGGCCGCTGTGGCGGTTGGCCTTGGTCTTGGCCTCGGCGACCGGCACGATCAGTACCCGGTCGCCCTGGTCGAGGGCGGCGAAGCCCTGGCTGCGCAGGACGCTGAGGAACAGCGAGTAGATGCCGTCCTGGTCCATGGCGGAGGTGGACTGCACCGTTACCTTGCCGCTCATGCGCGGGTCGAGAACCATGGTCTTGCCGGTGATTTCGCCGACTTCGCTGACCAGGTCGCGCAGTTCCGCGTCCTTCATGTTCAGCGTCCACAGGCGGCCGTCCTGGTCGTTGGCATGGGTGGCCAGGGGGAGTGACAGGGTGCCGAGCATCAGCAGGGCACTGGTGAGTCGGGTCAGTTTCATGGTGTGTTCTCTGCCTCGGCGGAGGACTTGGCGTCGCCGACGGCCAGCGGTGCCAGCAGGCGGGTCGTATGGCCGGGAAGGGGGAGTACCTGCTCGCGTCCGCCCGAGAGGATCAGTACGCGGTCGGTGGCGATGGCTTTGAGAAGCGCGCCACCCGGCAGGCGCGCGCCGAGACCGTAGAAGGCGCTACCTTCCGGTGATTGGATCAGCGCACGGGAGCGCTCCGCGCGGGTGTCGGCCAGGCTGGCCAGGAGCACCAGCGGGACGGCGTGCAGTTGCTGTTCCGGCGGTACGGCGCCGAACAGACGGTTGATGTTGTGGGCATCCAGCGGTGTCGGCGCGGGACGCGGCGGTACGGCGCTCGGTACGGACACGGATGCCTGCTCGGCGAGGGAGTCGATGTATTGCCAGCTCTCCAGACCCAGCCAGCCGAGCCAACTGCAGAGAAGGGCGGCGGCGATGGGCAGGGTCGCCCGGTCGAGCGGCAGGTGCGGAAGGCGGCGTGACATGGCGGTCAGGGCAGCATGCGGCGCAGCACCGGGTGCCCACGCCATTGATGGATCAGGACCGCGCCGATGTGGCCGACCACCAACAGGGTCAGGGCCACGCACGCATAGCGATGGACGCGGTTGAAGAATGCGGTGAGGAGCGGTTCGTGCAAGGGTTGCGGAAGAACCAGCAGGCCGAAGAAGTCGATGGGGTGCTCCATCATCAGCACGCCGCTCAGCAGCACCAGGCCGATGGCCATGTAGAGAGCCAGGTGTCCGACTTTGGCCAGCAGTGCCGCGCCGTGTAGAGCTTGTGCGGGCTCTTCGGCGACGGGGTGCGCGAGAGCGAAGTACAGGCGCGCACCGAACAGCGGAATCAGCAAGGTGGTGAGCGAGACGTTGATGAAGGATATGCCGTGCGAAATCGCTTCCGGCAGGTTCAGCAGCGTGTTGGCGAATCCGCTGAGACTGGCCCATACGATGATCGCAGCAAAGCACCAATGCAGCAGCATTCGTGGCCGTGAGTATTTTTCGGAAGTCATGGCGAGGTTCCTGAAGCGACGAGGAGCGCGGCGGCGAAGCGCCGCGCTCCGTATTGCTGGATGCTGGATTACTTGCGAGTCCAGGCCGTCTGCCAGTTGGAGCCGACACCCGGCTCGAACTGGTTGGAGCCAGCGTTCCACTGCTTGCAGAAGCCGCTGTACGGGAACGGCTTGCACTCGTAGGTCTTGCCGTCCTTCGCCAGGACGGTGGTGCCGGCGGTGTACTTGGACAGGCCGTCCGGGAAGACGAAGTCGTACTTGCCGTTGCCATTACCGTTGTCTTCGGCCTTCAGGCTGAAGCGGTGGCTTTCCTGCAGCATTTCGCCTTTCTCGGGCTTGGCCTTCACTACCAGGTCGTAGTCACCGGCGCTGGCGTTGCGCAGCGGGATGCTGAAGTGCGGCGCGTTGTTGCCGGCTTCGGCCTGCTGGTGAGCGATGCTCTCGCCCTTGCCGTTGAACACGGTGGCGTCGATGGTGTAAGTGCCGCCCTGGGCGATCGCGGTGAAATGCAGGTCCGCGGCACCACCCTTCAGGGTGTAGCTCGGTTGCAGACCGGAGAGGCTCAGTTCACCCGGAACGGTCGGCTGCTCTTTCTGAATCTCCACGCGGACCACGTCGCTGCCGGCCTTGGTGTAGACGTTGTTGACGCCATAGTTCGGGACGACTTCGCCGTCTGCGTTCAACATGCCCATCTGGTAGCCGGCGTTGGCCTTGTTGGCCTTCTGCGCGAGCAGGAACGGCCAGGTGTTGGCCTGGGCTTCGGTGGCGCCGGTGATGTCCAGTACGGTCTGGCGATTGGCCTGTTCACCGGCCTTGGTGAAGACACGGGTCATCACTTTGTCGCCGATCTGCAGTTGCTCGGGCTGTACGGCGCCGATGCTGGTCCACTCGCTCGGCGGCACGGCGTTGTTGTCGATGTTCACGTCGACGACCTGGTAGAAGGTCGCGGCGGTGTCGGCGATCTTCCAGGTGGCCAGGATCACGTGATAGCCGCTGCGGTCGCTGGGGATGTTGACGTTATAGGAGGAGGTCTGGCCGGACTGCGGACGGACGCCACCTGCGTCCTGGTGCAGCAGCGGCTTGAGTTCGAACGAATCGCGGGTCAGCGGCTGGTTCGGGTTCCAGTCCTTCTTGGTGATGTAGAACTGGTAGTAGGCCGAGGCGTGGCCAGCGGTGTAGCGCCACTTGAACTCGTTGACGCCGGGCCTGATGGTGGTTTTCTGCCAGCGGGTAGCGGTCTGCTCGTTCAGCGGTGCGAAGTTGGCGATGCCGCCGGCCGCAATGGTGCCGTCAGCCGGGCCGCACTGGGTGAAGTCGCCGGGGCAGTAGCTGCTCGGGTAGTGATGGTTGACGCCCGGCGCATACTCGATGCTCTGCGGTTCATAGGTGACCGAGCCGCAGTTGGCGTTGAGGTTGCCGCCTTTGGCGGAGCACATGAAGGCACGGGACTTCGGGCTTTCGATATAGCCGTGGGCGAACGCCTGCTGGGAACTCAGGGCCGCCAGGCCGATAGCCAGGGCGAGGGGAAGTTTGCTCATGACACGCGAGCGCTTGGAGTGGATCATCGTTCTACCTTGTTCTGAATGATTCATCGGGTCGCTTCGCAGCAGCCGCCCGACTGGATGGCGATGCCGTCGAAACCTGGCTGCTGCGAGGAGGAATGAGGATGCCGTCGGTAGAACGGGACTCACATTGGACGAGTCTGAATATGGCTAGGATGGTGTAGGAAAGGTGTGGCTGAATTTGTAGGTTGTTCGTGTAGGTCTCATGGGGAGGCGGACAACTCGTTCAGGAAAGCTGCCGCTCGACGTCCGTCAGCAGGCCGCCGATGACGGCCAGAAGCCGCTCTTGCTGCCGCTGCAATGTGCCGTCGTCCCGCCGGGCGGCCTTTTCGAGTTCCAGGCAGGCACGGATCAGACCTGGAGCATCGATGGTGCAGGCAAGTCCGCTCAGGCGATGAACCAGTTGTTCGGCCTCGGTGGCTGCCATGGGTTGTCGGAGGGCTGCCAGTTCTTGCTGGAGATTGCTGCGCAACTCGGTCAGCAGACGGTTCAGCAGGGTCGGGTCGGCGCCGGTCAGGCCGTCCACGTGGCTGATGTCGAATCCGGCGCCACCGGAGGGAGCGATAGCGGTGCTTACCGGTTGCGCGCAGGCGAGCACTTCGCGCAGGCGACCGAGGGTGACGGGTTTGATCATCAATTCGTCCATGCCCGCTGCCCGGCAGCGTTCGGCTTCTCCTGCCAGCGCGCTGGCGGTGTAGCCAATGATCATGCGTCGTGGCTGCCCCCGCTGCGCTTCGCGCTGGCGGATGCGTCGGGCCAGCCCGTAGCCGTCCGTGCCGGGCATGTTGCAGTCGCTGATCAGGATGTCGTAATGCTGCCGGTCCCAGGCCTCCAGGGCCGCCTCGCCGCTGTGCACTGCGGTAGCTACATGTCCCAGGCGTTTGAGCTGCTGACTCAGTACCAGGCCGTTGGTGGAGACATCATCGACGATCAGTATCTTCAACGATCCTACCCTTTCGTTGCCGGCGGCGAGAGCGCCCCGAGGCGCTTCGTCGACCCTTTCCAGACAGGCCAGCGATAGTTCGAAACCTACTTCGCAGCCCTGGCCTGGTTCGCTATCGATCCATATGCGTCCGCCCATCAACCGAACCAACTGGCTGCAGATGCTCAGGCCCAGGCCGGAACCGCCGTAGCGCTGTGCCGTATCGGCGCTGGCCTGCCGGTAACGCTCCAGGAGGTGCGGCTGCGCTTCCCGAGGAATACCTATGCCGGTATCGCTGACGCGGAATATCAGCAGGCTGTGGCCAGCGTCCCCCGGACGCTCCTCGACGCTCAGGCGCACCCGGCCGACCTCGGTGAACTTCAGTGCGTTGCCCAGCAGGTTATGTAGCAGTTGACGCAAGCGCAGGGGGTCAACGCGGTGCAGGCGTCCAGCAGTCAGCGAGCAATCCAGCTCCAGGGCCAGGTTGCGTTGCCGGGCCTGGCCGGTGAACAGTTCGAGGCTTTCCCGCAGCAGCGCGCCAAGGTCTGTAGGCTGTGGAGCCAGGAGCATCTGGCCGGTCTCGATCTTGTCCATATCGAGGATGTTGCCGATCAGGTCGATCATCGCACCCGCCGATTGCTGGGCGATGCGCAGGTTTTCCGAGGGGGCGCGCTGCCCCTCCAGTTCCAGCAGGCCGACCAGGGCATTCAGCGGGGTTCGTAGTTCGTGGCTCATGGTGGCGAGGAACTCGCCCTTGGCGGCGCTGGCAGCCATCGCCGTCCGGCGGGCTTCGCGCAGTTCCGTTTCCAGGCGTTGGCGGTCGCTGATATCGATCCAGCCGCCGAGCAGGCCCTGGAGTTCGCCGCGAGCGTTGTAGAAGGGCATCAGCCACTGATAGATCTGGTGCGTCTCGCCGTCCACCTCGATGCAGCAATCGAGATAGCGCGGCTGGCGATGATGCAGCAGCTCGCGGTATTCGAGTTCCAGGGTATGGGCCAGGCCTGGCGGACAGATGCCCTGTTCGGTCGGCGTGGTGCCGATCAGTTCTTCCAGCGATCTGCCGAAGAATTGTTCGTAGGCGCGGTTGCAGGTACTCAGGCGTCCCTCCAGGTTGCGCACGTAGAGTGGCGTGGGCAGGCCGTTGAGCAGCGAAAACTGGAAGGCCAGTTGGTCGCGCAACTGGTTCTGTGCGAGAAGTTTCTGATGCACCTGATTCTTCAGTCGCCAGTTCCATAGCAGCGACAGCAGGATGATCACGCCGGCCAGGAGCATCGCGTGCCAGAAGCCATCCGGCAGGTGCTGCCAGAGATTGTCCCCCTGAAGCGAGCTGGCCATGAGGCGCAGGCCAGAGCCGGAGCCACCTTCCTGAGCGAGGTTGCCCAGGAGTTTGTTGAGGATGCTCAGCAGTTCGGTGTTCTGCGCCGAGACGGCGAACACCTGTGGGGTCGGCGTGGCATCGATGCGTTCGCCCTGGCGCAGACCGTGCTCATGCAGCCAATGGGGAGGGTTGTGTATTCCCTGGAGAGTGGCGTCCACTCTTCCGCTCTCGACCAGGGAAAAGGCCTCATGGCCACTGTTGGCCAGGACCAGTTGTATTCCAGGATAGTGACGCTCCAGGTAGCCGCGCAGCGGATGGTTGCGGGCGATGGCCAGGCGTCTGCCGCTCATGGCTTCCAACGAACTGGGCGAGCTGGAGTGCTGGCGGATGACGAAGGTCCAGCCCTGGACCCCGAACGGCATGCTGAATGCCAGTTGCCGGCGATGCTCCGGAGTGGGGAGAAGGCTGTTGGCGAGCAGTGCTTCGCCGTTTTGCAGGCGCCGTTGGGCTTGCGCAGGGGATTGGCTGTCGAGAATCTCCAACGGTAACTGGTAGGTATCGGAGAGTGAGCGGAGGACGTCCAGGCCGAGCCCGCTCCATTGCCCTCGGCTATCCCGGAAGAAATAGGGAGGCGTGGGTTCGACGATCAGGCTCAGAACCCGCTTCTGCTTCAGCCATTCGCGTTCGCCAGGGCTGAGAGCGAAGGCGTCGGTCGGGGCGAACAACTGCCGGGCCGGTGTCCAGCGCTGGAGGAACTCCTGCTTGCGAGAGGCTGGAGTGGTTTCCAGTACATGATCGATAAGGGCGATCAGTTCCTGGCGAGATGCCAGGGCGGCAAAGGCGAAGCCCTGGCTGGAGAGGTTGGCGGCGAACTTGTTCTGCAGCTTCAGGTCAGGCCGTTGCAGCATATGGAAGTTCGCCCGTGCCTTGTCGCCGATGAATGCGTCCGCCTTGCCATCTGCCAGCCGCTGCAGGCCCGCGGCGGTCCCGGTGACGCTCTCCAGCAGGGCGCCCGGGTAGGCCTGGCGGACGGTATCGGGATGCAGATAGTGGTTGAGCAGCAGCACGTGCTTGCCATGAAGATCGGGGGGCAGGCTCCGATCGTCGCTGCGGCCGATGATGATCGGCGCATTGTTCAGATAAGGGCTGCTATAGATCAGTCCGGGCAGGTGCCGCTCGAAATCGCTGGCACGCGGCAGCAGGTCGACCTCGCCGTTACGCAGGCCGGCCAGGCTGGCTTCCACCGAGGAATAGCCGACCCTTTCCAGGGGAAGGTCGAGAAATTCGCTGATCAGTTGCAGGTAGTCGTCGGTGATACCGTTGAGTATCTGGCCGCCCTTGCTTTCCTGGTGCGATGCATCTCGCAGCACCCGGGCGACGCGCAAGGGGCGCTCAGGCAGGTTCTGGCGCATCCGCGACAGTTGCGCAAGGTTGCTGGGGGGCGCGTTCGCCGCACCGGCATCGGCCGGCGCCGGTCGAGGGATCAGTGCCAGGATGGCGCAGAGTGCCAGCAGCCCCAGGGTGCGAAGGATGCCGCCAGCATGTGGGGCTGCGGAACCCTTGCTCAAGCCAGTCCGCTCTCCTGGATATACAGGTAGAGCCCGGCATTGGTATCCAGCCCGAGCTTGCGCATGGCGCTGCTCTTTTGCGCGCTGACGGTCTGCTTGCTGCGGCTCAGGCGCAGGGCTATCTCGCCGATCGCCAGGCCGCTGCCGTACAGGCGCAGGACCTCGACCTCGCGCGGGGTAAGGTCCGCCAGGCAGGCCAGGGGCTTGCCGTGCCCGGCCTGGCCTACTTCCAGCAGGTGTTCGATGGAGCGCGACAGGAAGGGCCGGCGGCCGCCATGGCGGATCGCCTTGGGCAGGTCGTTGAGGACGCCGCGCTTGCTCACCAGGCCGCGGATACCCAGCTTGAGCAGGGACGAGATCAGTGCCGGGTTGTTGAGCATGGTGACGACGATGATCTGCAGCTCCGGATAACGCCGGCGCACCCTCTGCACCAGGCGCAGGCCGTCGGCCTGCTGGCTGTCGGGCATCATCAGGTCGGTGATCAGCAGGTCGCAGGGCTGGCTTTCCAGTTGTGTCAGCAGGCCGTCGGCGTCCTGGGCCTGACCGACGATCTGCAGATCGTCATAGGCGCTGACCAGGCAACGCATGCCGATCAGGGTGAGTGCATGATCGTCGACGAGGAGAACACGTGTTTTCATGAAGTCGAACCCGTTTGAAGTGGAGTTTTCGCAGCTCCGGACCTATACCGATGTCTGGCTGGTTTTCTGACAGGAATCTGCTCTGGACGGGTTCGAATTCTATAGATCGATTCTGTAGGTTTAATCAGGATTTTTCTGAATTTAGGTAGGAAATTTCCTATGATTTTTTGGAAGGAAAGCCCGCAAATAGCGGCTTTTAGTGGCACTAAGCCATGATTCGATGGCCCCCTTCGTGACTGCTGATTGTTCGGCTGTCAGGATTTGGCTGTCGGAATATTCTGGTATGGGTGAGGTGGAAGCGGCGGCGCATTGGCGCCGCCGCCGATGCTGTCAGCCCAGCTCGCGTACCGCGCGCACCGCCTGGTCGATGGCGGCATGGGCATAGGCATCCCAGGCCGCGTCCGAGTTGGCGATGCTGACGTTGCCGACCTTGCGCCGCGCCAGTTCCATCAGCGCTTCGCTTTCCGCCTCGTCGTCATAGAGGGTATTCATGAAGTAGGAGTAGCCGTGCGACCAGCGGTTCACGGTGATGCCGGTGATGTCGCGGCGGTGCTCGAAGCCCGCCGGGCCGAGCATGGCCTGGAGCTGGTCGCGGATGTCCTTTTCCAGTTGCTCGAAGCTCATCGCGTAGAGCTTGCTGCGGCCTACGCGCGCCTGGGTGCGGGCGTCCATGCCGGCGTTCGGGGTGGTCGGCACGTAGACCATGTGCACGCCGATCGGCTGCCGCGGGTCGCGCGGATGCCGGTAGCTGCCGAGGTCGACCGGGAAGTCCAGCTTGATCCGCGAGTAGGGCAGGGTCGGCGCGTAGATCTCGTGGATGCCGAGGGTCTTCCAGGCTTGCCAGTTGCGCAGCAATACCTTGGTGTACACCAGCGGGAACTTGACGTTCTGGCTCAATGCGTGGGCCTGCTCCTCGGAGAGGTCGCGCAGCAGGTACGGCACCATCATGTTGTAGCAGGCCATCACGCAGTGCTTGCCGCGTACCCGGTGCAGGCGGCCGGCTCGGCTGTAGCCGACATCGACGCCGCCGGCGCGGTTGCGCACGCTGACGGCGGTGCTGTTCAGGCGCAGGCGCACCGGGTGCCCGGCGAGGTCCAGCTTCGAGTAGTCGAAGCGGGCCATGACGATGTCCTCCATGCCTCGGCCCGGCGCCACCGCGGGGATCAGGTCGCGCACCATGAGCCGAGCCAGCGAGGCGTTGCCGTCGGGGAAATGGTAGATGTACGGCTCGTCCATTTCCGCCTGGGCCTCCTCGCTGGGTTGCGGCAGGCCGAGGGCGTCGAAGCCGGGGAAGCCGGCGGCGTATGCGTCGGCTGCCGGCAGGGCGTCGGCGCCGAGGGCCGAGAAGTCGTTGCTGCGGCCCTGGAAGTACTTCACCGAGGTTTCCGAGAGCCCGACGTTCTTGAGCAGGTAGTCGCGGTAGCTGGTCTTCGCCAGGTAGGTTTCCTTCTCTTCCACGTTCTTGCCGGCAAGATAGTCGCGAGGTGATTCGTACAGCGCGATGAGCGCCTCCCGGTCTTCGCGGCTCAGCGGGAAGTCGCCGATGAAGGCGCGCCAGGAGCGGGCATTGAGACGATCGCGGGGGACCTCGTCGGCAACCATCGGCGTCGGATCGCCGCTGACCAGCTTGTCCACGCCGAAGCTGGCCTTGTCGAAGAACACTGCACGGGACAGGCCCAGGTCGGGGTAGAAGTTGGTGTCGAAGGCTGTCTCGAAGCGCTTGAGCTCGACGCCCAGGCGTTTCAGCAGGTGTTTGGCGTCTTCGCTGTAGAGGGCGTTCGGTGATTGCAGCGACTCGCTGCCGCCGTAGCCGAGGATGGTGCGCCCGCCGCCCTGGAATTCGTTGCGTTTGGCATGGCCGCCGAAGTCGTCGTGGTTCTCGATGACGAGGATGCGCGCCGCGGGGTGCCGCTCGCGATAGAACCAGGCGGCGGCGAGGCCGCTGATGCCGCCGCCGACCACCACCAGGTCGTATTCCTCTTCGATCAGCAGGTGGTCGACATCGAAGGTCTTCTTCTCCCAGCCCATCTGGTGTGCGACTTCGAAGGCGCCCGGATGGCTACCGCGCAGGCCGGTGAGCGCGGGCGGATAGTAGCGGCCGCCGGGGGCGGCGCGGAGGATCTCGGCGGGGGTCAGGCCTGCGGCGATGGTCAGGGCTACGCCGTTCAGGAAGTCGCGGCGGGAGATGGTCATGGGAAGTCCTTTGCGAGGCAGTGGGTGGCTCGGGGGAGCCATGTTCACAGATTGCTGTTGCGAATGCGCGCGGAGCGGCTGGCGTCGGACGCCGACCCGCAGTTGCGGGCGGGCGCGGAGTTTAGAGGGCCATGCCGGCGCGTCGAAGGGCTTTCTGCTGGCACTAGGCCTCTATCTGGAGAAATGTGACATGCATCGCGCTTTGCCTCGGTGTCCGGGGAGGCCGGCAATATCTCGAAGCAAACTCCCGGCGGGCAGTGCGGACGCGAAGGGCTAGAGTCGGTCGAATCCGGTTGTTACCGAACGTCCTGGAGGTTCCTCATGAATACCCGTGGTTTGCTCGACCAATTGCTCAAGTCCGGGCAGGAAATGTTGCAGAACAAGACCGGCGGCAAGCCCGGCGCCAGTGGCGGCGGACAACTCGGCAGCCTGCTTTCCGGCGCCGGCGGCGGAGCCCTGGCGGCCGGCGCCATCGGCCTGCTGCTGGGAAACAAGAAGGCGCGCAAGTTCGGCGGCAAGGCGATCACCTACGGCGGCCTCGCCGCGCTCGGGGTGATCGCCTACAAGGCCTACAACAACTGGCAGCAGCAACAGAGCGGCGCTGCGCCGCAGGCGCAGCCGCAGACCGTCGACCGCCTGCCGGAAGCCCAGGCCGAAGTGCATAGCCACGCGATCCTCCAGGCCATCGTCGGTGCGGCCAAGGCCGACGGCCACATCGACGAGCGCGAACGGCAGATGATCGAAGGCGAGGTGGCCAAGCTGACCAGCGACCGCGAGGTGCGGGGCTGGCTGGAGCGCGAGCTGAACAAGCCGCTGGATCCGGCCGAGATCGCCCGTGCCGCGAGCACCCCGGAGATCGCCGCGGAGATGTACCTGGCCAGCCTGCTGATGGTCGACGAGGAAAGCTTCATGGAGCGCTCCTACCTCGAGGAGCTGGCGCGGCAGCTGCGCCTGGAACCGTCTTTCAAGCTGGAGCTGGAGAACCAGGCCAGACAGGCGCTGCAGCGCCTGGCCTGAGACGGCGGAGCGTCGTTCCGCGGATAACCGCCGCCATCATGGCGGCGGCGTCGCCGAAGGGCCGAGCAGAACTTCCCGCTCGCGCTGGCACAGCTCCAGCAGGAAGTCCCAGACCACCCGCAGGCGCACCGAGCGGTGCAGTTCCCGCCGAGTGCTCATCCAGTACTCGCGCTGGATGCTTTCCTCGGGCAGCACCGATACCAGCAACGGATCGCGGCTACCCATGAAGTGCGGCAGGATCGCCAGGCCGATGCCGGCCTGCGCCGCCTGCTGCTGGGCGACCACGCTGGTGCTGCGGAACACGACCTGTGGGTGGCGGCAGAAACTGTGGTGGAACATCAGTTCCTGGCTGAACAGCAGGTCGTCGACGTAGCCGATCCACTGGTGCCTGCCGAGGTCGTCGCGGTCGCGCAGCGGTGGCGCCTGTTCCAGGTAGGCGGGGCTGGCGAACAACGCCAGGCGGTAGCGGGTCAGCAGGCGGGTGATCACCAGGTCGGCGCTCGGCCGGTCGAGGGAGATGGCGATGTCCGCTTCGCGGTTGGTGATGCTGACGAAGCGCGGCACCGAGACCAGCTCGACCTCCAGGCCGGGGTAGTGGCGCATCAATTGCGCCAGGCGCGGAGCGAGGAAGACGCTGCCGAGGCCTTCGGTGACGCCGATGCGGATCTGCCCCAGCGGCGAGATGCTCTGGCTCATTTCTTCCTGGGCGAGCAGCGCGGTGTTCTCCATCGCCTCGGCGTGCTTGAGCAGCGCCTGGCCGGCCGGAGTCAACTGGTAGCCGCCGGTGTGCTGGGCGAACAGTTGGGTGCCGAGGTCGCGCTCGATGTTCTCGATGTGCCGGGCCACCGTGGCGTGAGTGGTGCCGAGACGCTTGGCGGCGGTCAGCAGGCGACCGCTGCGCTGCAACTCGAGGAAGAAACGCAGGTCATTCCAGTCGAACATGGGGAGTGCCTTCTGCCGGGCCGAGGGGGTGTTGTTAGAAAACGAACAATAGCTGCCCCGAAACGTTTGTTTTTTTATCGCGAATGAACGACTAGCCTCAAGCCGTTCGAGACTTGCCGGTCATCCGCAGGTCCGACGGCCCATCACAAGAACGACAAGACGAGGCTCGCCATGCCCGAGGTACTGGATACCTACGACTACCTCATCGTTGGCGCCGGACCTGCCGGCTGCCTGCTGGCCAACCGGCTTTCCGCCGACCCTGTCAACCGTGTCCTGCTGCTGGAAGCCGGCGGCCCGGACAACTATCCCTGGATCCACATTCCCGTCGGCTACCTCTACTGCATCGGCAACCCGCGTACCGACTGGTGCTTCGACACCGACGAGGTCCCCGGGCTCAACGGTCGTTCCCTGAAGTACCCGCGCGGCAAGGTGCTCGGGGGATGCTCCTCGATCAATGGCATGATCTACATGCGTGGCCAGGCCCGCGACTACGACCAGTGGGTGGCCGAAGGCAATCCGGGCTGGAGCTGGAGGGAGCTGCTGCCACTGTTCCGCAGGATGGAGGACCATTTTGCCGGGACCAGCGAAATGCACGGCGCCGGCGGCGAATGGCGGGTAGAGCGCCAGCGGCTCTCCTGGAAGCTGCTCGATGCCTTCCAGCAGGCGGCGGCGCAGACCGGCATCGCCAGCGTCGAGGATTTCAACGGTGGCGACAACGAAGGCTGCGGCTACTTCCAGGTCAACCAGCGCGGCGGGGTGCGCTGGAATGCCTCGAAAGGCTTCCTGCGCGGCATCGCCCAGCGTGCCAACCTGACGGTTCTGACCCATGCCGAAGTCCAGCGGGTGCTCCTCGAGAACGGCCGCGCCAGGGCCCTGTCGGTCCGTTGGCAGGGTCGCGAGCAGCGCTTCGAGGCGCGCCGCGAGATCGTCCTGAGCGCCGGCGCGATCGGTTCGCCGTGCCTGCTGCAACGCTCCGGGATCGGCCCGCGGGACCTGCTGGAGCGGCTCGGCGCCGGGGTCGTCCACGAGTTGCCCGGGGTCGGTGGCAATCTCCAGGATCACCTGCAACTGCGCATGATCTACAAGGTCGACGGCGTCCCCACCCTCAACCAGATCGCCGGCAGCCTCTGGGGCAAGCTGGGCATGGGCCTGCGCTACCTGGCGAGCCGCAGCGGGCCGCTGTCGATGGCGCCGAGCCAACTGGGCGCCTTCGCCCGCTCCGATCCGCAGCAGCCCTCGGCCAACCTCGAATACCACGTCCAGCCGCTCTCGCTGGATCGCTTCGGCGAGCCGCTGCATGCCTTCCCGGCGTTCACCGCGTCGGTCTGCGACCTGCGTCCGCACAGCCGGGGAACGGTGCGCATCCGCTCGCTCGACCCGGGCGAGGCGCCGTCGATCCAGCCCAACTACCTGAGCGATCCGCGCGACCTGAAGGTCGCCGCCGACGCCATACGCCTGACCCGCCGCATCGCCGCCGCACCGGCGCTGGCCGCCTTCCGTCCGCAGGAATACAAGCCCGGCCCGGAATACCGCAGCGAAGAGGACCTGCAGCGCGCCGCGGCGGAGATCGGCACCACCATCTTCCACCCTGCCGGCACCTGCCGCATGGGACAAGGGCCGCAAGCGGTGGTGGATGCGCAATTGAGGGTGCACGGAATTCCCGGCCTGCGCATCGCCGATGCCTCGATCATGCCCAGCCTGACCTCCGGCAACACCTGTTCGCCGGTGCTGGTGATCGCCGAGAAGGCGGCGCAGATGATTCTCGCCGAGCGCCGCCGCGAGGCCGCGCCGCAGGTCGTCGAAAGCGCCATGGCCGCCGGCGGCAAGGAGGCGGTGGAGGCCTGAGGATCGCTACACCCCGTATCGCGTGGCGTCCGGCGCCGCAGCGGTCGACGCTGAAAACGGAAATGGCAGACAACAATAAGAGCCCCCACAAGGGGCGGGAGAGCCGCAATGACCGAGTACGCAACGACCCCTTCCTACACAGTGCCTGCGACCACGCCCCAGGAGGAGCGCAAGGTGATCTTCGCCTCCTCGCTGGGCACGGTCTTCGAGTGGTACGACTTCTTCCTCTACGGCGCCCTGGCGGCGGTGATCAGCAAGCAGTTCTTCGCCGGCGTCAACGACACCACGGCCTTCATCTTCGCCCTGATGGCCTTCGCCGCCGGCTTCCTGGTACGGCCCTTCGGCGCGCTGGTGTTCGGCCGCCTGGGCGACATGATCGGGCGCAAGTACACCTTCCTGGTGACCATCCTGCTGATGGGGTTGTCGACCTTCGCCGTCGGCCTGCTGCCCACCTATGCCTCGATCGGGGTCGCCGCGCCGATCATCCTGGTCACCTTGCGCATGCTCCAGGGCCTGGCCCTGGGCGGCGAGTACGGCGGCGCGGCGATCTACGTCGCCGAGCACGCCCCGGCGAACAAGCGCGGTAGCTACACCAGCTGGATCCAGTCCACCGCGACCCTCGGCCTGTTGCTTTCGCTGCTGGTGATCCTGGCCTGCCGCCAGTTGACCGGCGACGAGTTCGAGACCTGGGGCTGGCGCCTGCCATTCCTGCTGTCCATCGTCCTGCTGGGCATCTCCACCTGGATCCGCCTGTCCATGCGCGAGTCGCCGGCGTTCCTCAAGATGAAGGCCGAGGGCAAGGTCAGCAAGGCGCCGCTGCGCGAGTCCTTCACCCAGTGGGGCAACCTGAAGGTGGTGCTGACCGCGCTGTTCAGCATCAATGCCGGCCAGGCGGTGACCTTCTACACGGCGCAGTTCTACGTGCTGTTCTTCCTCACCCAGGTGCTCAAGGTCGATGGCGGCACCGCCAACGGTCTGCTGATCGTCGCCCTGGTGCTTGGCGCGCCGTTCTTCATCGTCGCCGGCTGGCTGTCCGACCGCATCGGCCGCAAGCCGGTGCTGCTGGCCGGCCTGTTGCTCGCCACGCTGTTCTACTTCCCGCTGTTCAAGGGCCTGACCCACTACGCCAACCCGGCCATCGACCAGGCCAGCCGGCAGTCGCCGATCAGCGTGGTGGCCGACCCGGCGACCTGCACGTTCCAGTTCGACCCGGTAGGCAAGGCGACCTTCGACAGCCCCTGCGACAAGGTCAAGACCTTCCTGGTCAAGGCCGGCCTGCCCTACTCGACGGTGGCGGCGCCCGCCGGCAGCGACGTCAGGGTGCGGATCGGCGAGACCGAGATCGCCGGCTTCGACGCCGAAGCGATGGCGGCCGCAGTGAAGACGGCAGGCTATCCGCAGCAGGCCGACGGCAGCCAGGTGAACAAGCCGATGGTGATCGCTATCATCTTCGCTCTGGTACTGATCTCCACTCTCTGCTACGGCCCGCTGGCGGCGCTGATGGTCGAACTGTTCCCGACCCGCATCCGCTATTCCTCGCTGTCCCTGCCGTACCACATCGGCAACGGCTGGTTCGGCGGCTTCCTGCCTACGGTCTCGTTCGCCCTGGTGGTGTACACCGGCGACATCTTCTATGGCCTCTGGTATCCGGTGCTGATCACCGGCGGTAGCCTGGTCTGCGCCTTGCTGTTCCTCCGCGAAACCCGCCATACCGACATCCACCGGTGAAATCACGCCCCGTTCCCGGCGTGGGGACGGGGCGGACATTCCCGCCGTGATGAGCCTGTCTTCTCAGAAAAGTCTGGCTTGCCAGTTTTCTTTCTTTCTCTTTCTGCCACACTTCTGGCGTCAAAAAACGCCTTCCCAGCGCCTACAATAGCGGGAATACCCTATGGCGCTGCTTGCCGGTGCCGGGGACGGCCTATACAGTCCGCGCGATTGACGGGCCGTTGTGGCGGCAGGAACGAATCCGGACTCGAGTCTTGGGGAAAAATGTGAAGAACTGGACTGTTCGCCAGCGAATCCTGGCAAGTTTCGCCGTGATCATCGCGATCATGCTGCTGATGGCCGCTACTGCGTACGTGAAGATGTTGACGGTGGAAAAGGGCGCCTACCGTGTCCAGGACGACGCCATGCCGGGGATGTACTTCATCACGCTGGTACGCAGTTCGTGGACCGACAACTACTTGCAGACCCAGGAACTGTTCGGCATCACCGACGACCACGAGCTGAGCAAGGCCGAGGCCGACAGCATCCTCGCCAGCGAGGAGCGTCTGGACCAGCAGATCGCCTCCTACCAGAAGACCATGAACCCGGACGAGGCCCGCGACCACGAGCTGCTCGCCGGCTTCCTGGGCGTGCGCAAGGCCTACCTGGAGCAGCACGACAAGGTGCTCGAGCTTTACCGCGAGAAGCGCTTCGAGGAAGCCGGCAAACTCGTCGCCGGCCCGTTGACCGAGCACTGGCGCGACGGCCGCAAGTACCTCAACGAGATGATCGAGCTGAACAAGGACATCGCCGACCGCGCCTCGGACAACATCGTAAACGCGGTGGACGATGCCGAACTGAGCATGCTGGTGACCCTGCTGCTGGCGGTGGTGGTAGCCGGCATCTGCGGTTTCCTGCTGTTGCGGGCGATCACCCAGCCGATCCAGAAGATCGTCCGCAGCCTCGACCTGATGGCCGGTGGCGACCTCACCGCACGCCTGAACCTCGGCCGGCGTGACGAATTCGGCGCCATCGAGACCGGTTTCAACGGCATGGCCGAAGAGCTAAAGGGCCTGGTGTCGCAGGCCCAGCGTTCTTCGGTGCAGGTCACCACCTCGGTCACCGAGATCGCCGCGACCTCCAAGCAGCAGCAGGCCACCGCCACCGAAACCGCTGCGACCACCACGGAGATCGGCGCCACTTCTCGCGAGATCGCCGCCACCTCGCGCGACCTGGTACGGACCATGAGCGAAGTCTCCGGCGCCGCCGAGCAGACTTCGACCCTGGCCGGTTCCGGCCAGTTGGGCCTGGCGCGCATGGAGGAAACCATGCACCACGTGATGGGCGCGGCCGACCTGGTCAACGCCAAGCTGGCGATCCTCAACGAGAAGGCCGGCAACATCAACCAGGTGGTCACCACCATCGTCAAGGTCGCCGACCAGACCAACCTGCTCTCGCTGAACGCCGCCATCGAGGCGGAGAAAGCCGGCGAGTACGGCCGCGGGTTCGCCGTGGTGGCCACCGAGGTGCGCCGGTTGGCGGACCAGACCGCGGTCGCCACCTACGACATCGAGCAGATGGTGCGCGAGATCCAGTCGGCGGTATCGGCAGGGGTGATGGGCATGGACAAGTTCTCCGAGGAGGTCCGCCGCGGTATCGCCGAGGTCGGCCAGGTCGGCGAGCAACTGTCGCAGATCATCCAGCAGGTGCAGGCGCTGGCGCCGCGGGTGCAGATGGTCAACGAGGGTATGCAGGCCCAGGCTACCGGTGCCGAGCAGATCAACCAGGCGCTGGTGCAACTGGGCGAGGCCACCGGGCAGACCGTGGAGTCGCTGCGCCAGGCCAGCTTCGCCATCGATGAGCTGAACCTGGTGGCGAACGGGCTGCGCAACGGCGTATCCCGCTTCAAAGTCTGAGGCAGTGACCGTGTCCCGCTCCACCGGCGATCATCGACGCCCCAGCAAGCTGTTCCTGCTGTTCCGCATGGAAGGCGACCGCTATGCCCTGGATGCCCGCGAGGTGGTCGAGGTGCTGCCGCTGCTGCGCCTGAAACGCATCCCGGAGGCGCCCGAATGGGTCGCCGGGGTGTTCTCCCATCGCGGCGTCCTGGTCCCGGTGCTCGACCTCTGCGCAATGGCCTTCGGCCGCGCGGCGCTGGCCCGCACCAGCACGCGCATCGTGCTGGTGGAATACCGCGCCCGCCTGGACCGCGAGCCGGTCTGGCTCGGACTGATCCTCGAACAGGCCACCGATACCTTGCGCTGCGAACCGTCGGCGTTCCGCGACTATGGCCTGGACAACGGCGGGGCCCGCTATCTCGGTCCGGTCTATGAAGGACCGCGGGGACTGGTGCAATGGGTGCGGGTCGAGGCATTGCTGCCCGACGACGTGCGCGCCCTGCTGTTCCCGCCGGAGTGCGGCGAGGGGGCGACATGAACGATCGCTTCGAACGCCTGCTCAAGAGCAGGATCGGCCTGGATGCCAGTTCGGTGGGCAGCGCGGTGATCGAGCGCGCGGTACGCCAGCGCATGAGTGGCCTCGCGCTGCAAGACGAAGACGAATACTGGATGCGCCTGAGCGGCTCGCCGGGCGAGGTGCAGGCGCTGATCGAAGCGGTGGTGGTGCCGGAGACCTGGTTCTTCCGTTACCCGGAGTCGTTCACCACCCTCGCCAGGCTGGCCTTCGAGCGCCTGCCGAGCCTGGGCGGCGGACGCGCGCTAAGGATCCTCAGCCTGCCCTGTTCCACCGGCGAAGAGCCGTATTCCATCGTCATGGCCTTGCTCGATGCCGGGCTCTCCGAATACCTGTTCGAGGTCGACGCCCTGGACGTCAGTGCCCGGGTGATCGAGCGCGCCAGCCTCGGGGTGTACGGCAGGAATTCCTTCCGCGGCGATGAACTGGGGTTTCGCGACCGCCATTTCAGCGAGGTCGCCGATGGCTACCAGTTGGCCGAGCAGGTTCGCCGCAAGGTGCGCTTCCGCTGCGGCAATTTGCTCGATCCCGGGCTGCTGGCGGGCGAGGCACCCTACGATTTCGTGTTCTGTCGCAACCTGCTGATCTATTTCGACCGCCCGACCCAGAGCGAGGTGGTCGAGGTGCTCAAGCGCCTGTTGCGGCCGGACGGCGCGATGTTCATCGGCCCGGCCGAGGCGAGCCTACTCAGCCAGCATGGCATGCAGCCGATCGGCGTGCCGCTGTCTTTCGTGTTCCGCCGGACCAGCGAGGCGCCCCGCGGCGCGCGGCCCAAGGCAGTGAGCGACGGAGCGCGCCCGGTCGTTGCCGCCGCCGCGGAGCGTGCGAGTATTCGGCCTTCGCCGCCGCCACCGGCGAAACCGCGCCAGCGGCTGTCCAGCCTGGTTCCACCAGCCGGCGGCCAGCCCCTTGCCAGTCCCGTCGGCGAGTTCGACGAAATCGCCCGCCTGGCGGATGCCGGCCAGCACCGCGAGGCGCGCACCGCCTGCGAGCGCCAACTGGCCGCGCGTGGGCCGTCGGCCACGGTCTTCTATTGGCTCGGGCTGCTCAGCGATGTCGCCGGGCAGGAGCAGGAAGCCCAGGATTTCTACCGCAAGGCCCTGTACCTGGAGCCGCAGCACGCCGAGGCGCTGGCGCACCTGGCGGCGCTGCTCGCCGCTCGCGGCGACCATGCCGGCGCGCGGCGCCTGCAGCAACGTGCGGCCCGTGGAGTGAACAAAGATGGTTGAGGCGAGCCTGACCTTGCTCGATACCCAACAGGTGGATGACTGCTGGAACCGCATCGGCGTGCATGGCGACAAGACCTGCGAACGCCTGGCCGAGCATGTCCATTGCCGCAACTGCGAGGTTTACGCTGCCGCGGCGACCTACTTGCTGGACCGCATCGCCCTGCGCCAGGACCAGCTCGACAGCGCCGAAACGATGGACAGCCAGCACGAACGGAGCGACCTCGGCGAGACGCGTTCGATCCTGGTGTTCCGCCTGGGCGAAGAGTGGTTCGGCCTGGCCACCGGCAGCCTGGTGGAAGTGGCGCCGATGAATCCTATCCATTCCCTGCCGCACCAGCGCTCGCGTGCCCTGCAAGGGGTGACCAACGTGCGCGGCGCGCTGGTCGCCTGCCTTTCCCTGGGCGAACTGCTGGATCTCGAACCCGGCGCCGCGCCGGTCAGCGAGCGACGGGTGGTTCCGCGCATGCTGATCATTTCCGCCGCCGGCGGTCCGGTGGTGGCGCCGGTGGAGGAAGTCGACGGCATCCATGCGATTCCGCTGGCGCGGATACTGCCGCCCAACCACGCCGACGGCCAGGCCTCGCGCCGGCACGTGGCCGGCGTGCTGCAATGGCGCGAGCGGAGCATCACCCTGCTCGACGAAGGCCCTCTCCTGCAAGCCGTAGCGCGGAGCCTGGCATGACCCCGGACCAGATGAGAGACGCGTCGCTGCTCGAGCTGTTCCGGCTCGAGGCGGAGGCCCAGACCCAGGTGCTCAACGCCGGCCTGATGGCGCTGGAGCGCAGCCCGACCCAGGCCGACCAACTGGAAGCCTGCATGCGTGCCGCGCACTCGCTGAAAGGCGCGGCGCGAATCGTCGGGCTGGACGCCGGCGTGCGCGTGGCGCACGTCATGGAGGATTGCCTGGTGGAGGCGCAGGACGGACGCCTGCTCCTGCAATCGGAACATATCGATGCGTTGCTGCAGGGCTGCGACCTGTTGCTGCGTATCGGCACCCCGCCCGCCGGCGACGCAGGCTGGGCCGAAGGCGCCGGGCGGGAAGAGATCGACGGCCTGGTGCTGCGCCTCGAAGGCCTGGTGCGCAGCGGCCTGCCGCTGGCCCGCGCGGAGCTGCCGGCGACGACTCCCGGTCTGCCGGAAGCGGCCCCCGAGGCGCCGCCAGCGGCGTCAGCGGCCGCCAGCGACGACAACGACGAGGAGCCCGCCGGGCAGGCGGGCGGCGAACAGGCCGAGGAGCGCCGCAGCCGGGTCCTGCGGGTCACCGCCGAACGCCTGGACCGGCTGCTGGATATCTCCAGCAAGTCGCTGGTGGAGTTCCAGCGCATCAAGCCGCTGGCCGATTCCCTGCAACGCCTGCGTCGCCTGCAGTCCAGCGCCAGCCGCGCGCTCGACGTGGTACGCGAGACGGTCCAGGAAACCGCCCTCGACCCGCAGGCCCAGGCCATGCTCGGCGAGGCGCGGCAACTGATCGGCGAATGCCAGCAGATGCTGGTGCAGCACATCGCCGATCTCGACGAGTTCGCCTGGCAGGGCGGCCAGCGCGCCCAGGTGCTCTACGACGCGGCGCTGGCCTCGCGGATGCGGCCATTCGCCGACGTCCTTAGCGGCCAGGCGCGGATGGTTCGCGACCTGGGCCGCTCGCTGGGCAAGCAGGTGCGCCTGCTGGTCGAGGGCGAAAGCACCCAGGTCGACCGGGATGTCCTGGAAAAGCTCGAGGCGCCGCTCACCCACCTGCTGCGCAATGCCGTCGATCACGGTATCGAGGCGCCGGAAACCCGCCTCGCCGCCGGTAAGCCGGCCGAGGGCAGGATCACCATCCGCGCCCGCCACCACGCCGGCATGCTGGTTCTGGAACTGAGCGACGACGGTGGCGGCATCGATCTGCAGCGCCTGCGCGAGACCGTGCTCAATCGCCAGTTCGCCACCGCCGAGACCGCGGCGCAACTGAGCGAGGAGGAACTCCTGGCGTTTCTCTTCCTGCCCGGC
Source organism: Pseudomonas sp. HMSC066A08 (assembly GCF_001813025.1). Taxonomy (NCBI): domain Bacteria; kingdom Pseudomonadati; phylum Pseudomonadota; class Gammaproteobacteria; order Pseudomonadales; family Pseudomonadaceae; genus Pseudomonas; species Pseudomonas sp. HMSC066A08. The sequence continues at coordinate 556,124 of NZ_KV811348.1, read as the reverse complement.
TTCAGCATGCGCGAGCAGGTCACCGAGGTGTCCGGTCGCGGCGTCGGACTGGACGCCGTGCAGCACATGGTCCGCCAGTTGCGCGGCGGTGTACGCATGGAGCAACGCCAGGGGCAGGGAGCGCTGTTTCACGTCGAGGTGCCGCTGACCCTGTCCGTGGTGCGCAGCCTGGTGGTGGAGATCGGCGAGGAGGCCTACGCCTTTCCGCTGGCGCACATCGAGCGCATGTGCGAGCTGGAGGCGGAGGAGATCGTCCAGCTCGAAGGTCGCCAGCATTTCTGGTACGAGGGTCGCCATGTCGGCCTGGTCTCGGCTGCGCAACTGCTGCAGCGGCCCGAGAGCAGCCGAACCGAAGGGGCTATCCCGGTGGTGGTGGTGCGCGACCGCGATGCGGTCTACGGCGTCGCCGTGGAGCGTTTCGTCGGCGAGCGTACCCTGGTCGTGATGCCTCTCGATCCGCGCCTGGGCAAGGTGCGCGACGTTTCCGCCGGCGCTTTGCTGGACGACGGTTCGCCGGTGCTGATCCTGGACGTCGAGGACCTCCTGCATTCGGTCGGCAAGCTGCTCAGCAGCGGCCGCCTGGAGCGCATCGATCGCAGCCGGCGGCAGGCCGGCGGGGCGCAACGCAAGCGCATCCTGGTGGTCGACGACTCGCTCACGGTGCGTGAGCTGGAGCGCAAGCTCCTGCTCGGCCGCGGCTACGACGTGGCAGTGGCGGTGGATGGCATGGACGGCTGGAACGCCCTGCGCTCGGAGCATTTCGACCTGCTCATCACCGATATCGACATGCCGCGCATGGACGGTATCGAACTGGTCACCCTGGTGCGTCGCGACAGCCGCCTGCAGTCGCTGCCGGTAATGGTGGTGTCCTACAAGGATCGTGAGGAGGACCGTCGGCGCGGTCTCGACGCCGGCGCCGACTATTATCTGGCGAAGGCCAGTTTCCACGATGAGGCCTTGCTGGATGCCGTCGTCGTCCTGATCGGAGAAGCACAGGGTTGAGGATCGGAATCGTCAATGACATGCCGTTGGCCGTCGAGGCGCTGCGCCGCGCGCTGGCCTTCGAGCCGCAGCACCAGATCGTCTGGGTCGCCAGCAACGGTGCCGAGGCGGTGACCCAGTGCGCCGCCGATACGCCCGACGTGGTGCTGATGGACCTGCTCATGCCGGTGATGGACGGCGTCGAGGCAACTCGTCGGATCATGGCGGAAAGTCCTTGCGCGATCGTGATTGTTACCGTCGATATCGAGCAGAATGTGCACCGGGTTTTCGAAGCGATGGGATATGGGGCGCTCGATGCGGTGAACACGCCGGCGCTGGGCATCGGCAACCCGCAAACGGCGGCGGCGCCGTTGTTGCGCAAGATTCAGAACGTCGGCTGGCTGATCGGCCAGCGCGATAACCGTGGCAAGGTCCAGGTGGTGCCGCCGAAGGCCGGCGGGGCGCGCCAGCGTCTGGTGGCGATCGGCGCCTCGGCTGGCGGTCCGGCATCGCTCGCGGTGTTGCTCAAGCAACTGCCGGCCAGTTTCAATGCCGCGGTGGTGCTGGTGCAGCATGTCGACGAGGTATTCGCCGCCGGCATGGCCGAATGGCTGGCCAGCGAATCGAAGCTGCCGGTGCGCCTGGCGCGCGATGGCGAGCCGCCGATACCGGGGCAGATCCTGCTGGCGGGGACCAACAATCACATCCGCCTGCTGCGCAACGGTTCGCTGGTGTACACCGCCGAACCGCGTTCTTTTGTCTACCGGCCGTCCATCGATGTGTTTTTCGAGAGCGTGGCGAACTACTGGCGTGGCGACGCCGTGGGCGTGCTGCTGACCGGCATGGGCCGCGACGGCGCCCAGGGCCTCAAGCAGATGCGCGAGCGCGGTTTCCTCACCATCGCCCAGGACCAGGCCAGTTGCGCGGTCTACGGGATGCCGAAGGCCGCGGCGGCGATCGATGCCGCGGTGCAGATCCTTTCCCTGGAAAAGATCGCCCCGCGCCTGGCGGAGGTATTCGATTAGCCGGGTTCGACTCCGGCCAGGCGCCAGGGTAGGCGCCGGCGCCCGCCGCGGCGGTGCGTGGAACAGCATTCAATTTGATACGAGGGGCCCCGGTCCCGGAGAGAAACATGCACAACCCTCATGAGAGCAAGACCGACCTGGGCGCCCCTCTGGACGGCGCGGTCATGGTACTGCTTGTCGATGATCAGGCCATGATCGGAGAGGCTGTGCGTCGCTCGCTGGCGAGCGAGGCGGGCATCGACTTCCATTTCTGTTCCGATCCGCAGCAGGCGGTGGCGGTGGCCAACCAGATCAAGCCGACGGTGATCCTCCAGGACCTGGTGATGCCCGGCGTCGACGGCCTCACGCTGCTCGCCGCCTATCGCGGCAACCCGGCGACCCGCGACATCCCGATCATCGTCCTGTCGACCAAGGAAGAGCCGACGGTGAAGAGCGCGGCGTTCGCCGCCGGCGCCAACGACTACCTGGTCAAGCTGCCGGACGCCATCGAGCTGGTGGCACGGATCCGCTACCACTCGCGTTCGTACATCGCCCTGCAGCAACGCGACGAGGCCTATCGGGCGCTGCGCGAGAGCCAGCAGCAGTTGCTGGAGACCAACCTGGTGCTGCAGCGGCTGATGAACTCCGACGGCCTGACCGGGCTCTCCAACCGTCGTCACTTCGACGAATACCTGGAGATGGAGTGGCGCCGCTCGCTGCGCGAGCAGTCGCAACTGTCGCTGCTGATGATCGACGTGGACTATTTCAAGAGCTACAACGACACCTTCGGCCACGTGGCTGGCGACGAGGCCCTGCGCCAGGTCGCCGGGGCCATCCGCGAGGGCTGCAGTCGCTCCTCGGACCTGGCGGCTCGGTACGGCGGCGAGGAGTTCGCCATGGTCCTCCCTGGTACCTCGCCGGGCGGCGCGCGGTTGCTGGCGGAGAAGGTCCGGCGTACGGTGGAGAGCCTGCAGATCAGCCACGACCAGCCACGCCCGGGCTCGCACCTGACCGTCAGCATCGGCGTCAGCACCCTGGTGCCGGGCGGCGGCGGGCAAACCTTCCGGGTTCTCATCGAGATGGCCGACCAGGCGCTCTACCAGGCCAAGAACAATGGCCGCAACCAGGTCGGCCTGATGGAACAGCCGGTGCCGCCGGCCCCGGCGGGCTGAGCGGCGCGCGGCGGCCATGCGTCGCCGGCCGGCATTAAATAGAGGCCGGCGTACTGCCCGCAGGGCGCAAGTGCAGTATACTTCGCAGCTTTTCGACGTTTTCCCGCGAGTGAGCGCCAGCCATGGAAATCAACCCGATCCTCAACAGCATCAAGGACCTCTCCGAGCGCACCCAGACCATTCGGGGGTATCTTTGACTACGATCAGAAGCATGATCGCCTGGTCGAAGTAAACCGCGAGCTCGAAGACCCCAACGTCTGGAACAACCCCGAATACGCCCAGAACCTCGGCCGCGAGCGCGCCCAGCTGGCGCAGGTGGTGGAAACCCTGGACGACCTGACCAGCGGCCTGGCCGACTCCCGCGACCTGCTGGACATGGCGGTCGAGGAAGACGACGAGGGCGCCGTCGACGACGTTGCCAACGAAGTCGAGCGTCTGCGCGAGATTCTCGAGAAGCTGGAGTTCCGCCGCATGTTCAGCGGCGAGATGGACCCGAACAACGCTTACCTGGACATCCAGGCCGGCTCCGGCGGCACCGAGGCCCAGGACTGGGCCAACATGCTGCTGCGCATGTACCTGCGCTGGGCCGACAAGCACGGCTTCGACGCCACTATCATCGAGCTGTCCGAGGGCGAGGTCGCCGGCATCAAGGGCGCCACCGTGCACATCAAGGGCGAGTACGCCTTCGGCTGGCTGCGCACCGAGATCGGCGTGCACCGCCTGGTGCGCAAGAGCCCGTTCGACTCCGGCAACCGTCGCCACACCTCGTTCACCGCGGTGTTCGTATCGCCGGAAATCGACGACAACATCGAGATCGAGATCAACCCGGCCGACCTGCGCATCGATACCTACCGCTCCTCCGGCGCGGGCGGTCAGCACGTGAACACCACCGATTCGGCGGTGCGGATCACCCACGTGCCGACCAATACCGTGGTGGCGTGCCAGAACGAACGCTCCCAGCACGCCAACAAGGACACCGCGATGAAGATGCTGCGGGCCAAGTTGTACGAGCTGGAAATGCAGAAGCGTACCGCCGCGTCCCAGGCTCTGGAGGACTCCAAGTCCGACATCGGCTGGGGCCACCAGATCCGCTCCTACGTGCTCGACCAGTCGCGGATCAAGGACCTGCGTACCGGTATCGAGCGCAGCGACTGCGACAAGGTGCTCGACGGCGATCTAGACGAATACCTCGAAGCCAGCCTCAAACAGGGGCTGTAGAGCTGCTGCGCCTGGCCAGGCCGCGTTGGAAAATGGTTCGGACTGCTCGTTTACGATCGTGAACTCCGCGTCCTCGCCATTTCCCGCCTTGTCTGGCCGGCGCTCGCTACGCTTTTCGCCCCTGTTGCGCAATCCGTTTCCACAGGCAAGAGAGCCTAACCAGGAACCACCAAGACCATGAGCGACCAACAACTCGACCAGCACGAACTGCAACAGGAAGAAAACAAGCTGATCGCCCAGCGCAAGGAAAAACTTGCTGCCGTGCGCGAAGCCCGGGCCATCGCCTTCCCCAACGACTTCCGCCGCGACGCCTACTTCGCGGACCTGCAGAAACAGTACGCCGACAAGACCAAGGAAGAGCTGGAAGCCGCAGCGATCCCGGTCAAGGTCGCCGGTCGGATCATGCTCAATCGCGGTTCCTTCATCGTCCTTCAGGACAGTAGCGAGCGCCTGCAGGTCTACGTCAACCGCAAGACCCTGCCGGAAGAAACCCTGGCCGAGATCAAGACCTGGGACCTGGGCGACATCATCGGCGCCGAAGGCGTGCTGGCCCGCTCGGGCAAGGGCGACCTGTACGTCGACATGACCAGCGTGCGCCTGCTGACCAAGTCGCTGCGTCCGCTGCCGGACAAGCACCATGGCCTGACCGACACTGAGCAGCGTTACCGCCAGCGCTACGTCGACCTGATGGTCAACGAGGAAACCCGTCACACCTTCCGCGTGCGTTCCCAGGTCATCGCCCACATCCGCCGTTTCCTCAGCGAGCGCGGTTTCCTCGAAGTGGAGACCCCGATGCTGCAGACCATCCCCGGCGGCGCCGCGGCCAAGCCGTTCGAGACCCATCACAACGCGCTGGACATGGCCATGTTCCTGCGCATCGCCCCGGAGCTGTATCTCAAGCGCCTGGTGGTCGGCGGTTTCGAGAAGGTCTTCGAGATCAACCGCAACTTCCGTAACGAAGGCGTCTCGACCCGGCACAACCCCGAGTTCACCATGCTCGAGTTCTACCAGGCCTACGCCGACTACGAAGACAACATGGACCTGACCGAGGAACTGTTCCGCGAACTGGCCCAGGCGGTACTCGGTACCACCGACGTGCCCTACGGCGACAAGGTCTTCCACTTCGGCGAGCCGTTCGTGCGCCTGTCGGTGTTCGATTCGATCCTCAAGTACAACCCGGAGATCACCGCCGCCGACCTCAACGACGTCGAGAAGGCGCGGGCCATCGCCAAGAAGGCCGGCGCCAAGGTCCTCGGCCACGAAGGCCTGGGCAAGCTGCAGGTGATGATTTTCGAGGAACTGGTGGAGCACAAGCTGGAGCAGCCGCACTTCATCACCCGCTACCCCTTCGAGGTTTCGCCGCTGGCCCGCCGCAACGACGAAGACCCGAGCGTCACCGACCGCTTCGAGCTGTTCATCGGCGGCCGCGAGATCGCCAATGCCTATTCCGAGCTGAACGACGCCGAGGACCAGGCCGAGCGCTTCATGTTGCAGGTCAAGGAGAAGGATGCCGGCGACGACGAGGCGATGCACTACGACGCCGACTTCATCAATGCCCTGGAATACGGCATGCCGCCGACCGCCGGCGAAGGCATCGGCATCGACCGCCTGGTGATGCTGCTGACCAACTCGCCGTCGATCCGCGATGTGATCCTGTTCCCGCACATGCGCCCGCAGGCCTGAGCGCCGCAACAGTCCATGGAAAAGCCGCCTTCGGGCGGTTTTTTCATGGCCGCGCGGTGTCCCGGCCGCCGGGCCAGGGGCAGATGGCCGCCGATCCGCCGGCTGACCACGGGAGGTGCGAGCGGGATCGGAGCTTCCCCGATAGCGGCCGATTGATTCCACGCGAAAAAGTCCGAACAATGCCCCATCGTCCGCGAGCGGAGGAAACACCGTGTCCCGAGTAGCTCCCAGAGACAGCGCCGCGCAGGCCGCCAGCGCGGTAGCCGAAAGCGTTCGTTACCAGGGCCGCAAGGCCAGCCGCCAGGGCAGCGAGCAGCGGCGCCAGGCGATTCTCGATGCCGCCATGCGCCTGATCGTCCGCGACGGCGTACGGGCCGTGCGCCACCGCGCGGTGGCCGCCGAGGCCCAGGTACCGTTGTCGGCCACCACCTACTACTTCAAGGATATCGACGATCTCATCACCGACACCTTTGCTCTCTTCGTCGAACGCAACGCAGAGGCGCTGTCGGCGTTCTGGAGCAGCGTGGAGGGCGACCTCCAGGAGATGGCTGCGGTGCTGGCCGGCGACCCCGGCGCCCGTGGCTCGCTGGTGGAACGGATCGTCGAACTGGCCGTGCAGTATGTCCAGGTCCAGCTCACCGAGCGCCGCGAGCACCTGCTGGCCGAACAGGCCTTCCGCCAGGAGGCGCTGCTCAACCCGCGCCTGCGCGAACTGGCCGATGCCCACCAGCGGATCCTCTCCCTCGGCGCCGTGCATTTCTTCCAGGTGCTAGGTTCCGGGCAGCCCGAGCAGGACGCCAAGGTGTTGACGTCGATTATTCTGCAGATGGAATATCAGGGCCTCGTGGACGGGGTCGAGCAACTGGCCGTGGACGAAATGCGCGCCATACTCAGACGGTACCTGAATCTGGTCATGGGCCTGTGACCTGAGCGTCAACCCCGCCATGGCGGGGTTTTTCATACCCGAACCTTCCCTCGGCCAGCCGGTCGCAGGTTGCGGAGGGTTCCTAAGGAGCGTGTGATGAAAGCCTGGCGTTGCCTGGTGGTCCTGAGTTTCCTGCTGTTGGGCGGTTGCCTGGTCACCTTCAAGGAGCCGATACCGCCGCGCGAGGCGGCGCCGAGCCATCTGCTCGGGACCTGGAGCCGCGAGAACGAGTGGAAGGAAGAACAATTCCTGGAGATCACCCGTTCCGGCAGCAATGTCTACCGTGCGCTCAGCTACGTGGACAGCAAGGACAATACCGAGAGCCTGGAAGACTACGGCTTCACCGTCTCCCACCAGGGCAAGCGCTGGTACCTGTCGGCCGGCCTGCCGAAGAGCCTGGGCGGCAACTTCATCATCGCCGGCTTCGAGATCACCGACGGCGACGAATTGGTGATCTACAACCTCGACGTCGAGCGTATCGTCGAGGACCTCGGCGCCGGCCAGCTCGACGGCGAGACCGTCGACAGCGATCAGGGCAAGGGCGCGCTGGTGCGCAGCCCGTTGGCGAAGGTCTTCGCCTACCTGAACGATCCCGCCAATTCCGACGTGTTCGTCGAGGCCGCCCGCTTCCAGCGGGTCACCCAATGAGATTGCCGATGAGCCAGCGCAAGGCGCAGAACGACTACCAGAAGATCATCCGCTCCCTGTCCGACCGCATCGTCGAGGCGCAGACGCCGATCCGCGTGCTGGATGCGATCAAATGGGACGACGGGATCCGCCAGGACTTCCTCAAGGGCCGCGGCAAGCATGCGCCGAAGGTCGACCGCGGCTACTACGACAGCCGCCCGCTGGCCTTCGATGCCAGCGTAAAGAAGCAGGAGTTCCAGAACATCGAGCGCGACATCACCCGCCAGTTGGGCCAGTTCAACCCGGTCGGGCAGATCATGCGGCGGATGTGCAAGGAATACCGGATGGTCATTCGCATGCTCGAGGCGCGCGGCACCCCGGACCTCGGGCTGATCTCCCAGGAACTCTACGGCTCGGCCTCGGACGCCTTCCATGCCGGCGATCCGACCCTGGCCGACCTCGGCCTGATGCTTTCCGACTACCTGAACAACATCGCCGACCGCGGCGATCTCAAGGACGAACCCAAGACCCTGACCGCCAAGGAGGTCGTGCCGATCCTCCAGGCGCGGCTGAACACCGTGTTCGGCGAGGAGGAGGGCACCATCCGCGTGTTCGAGTCCGACGGCATCGTCGCCGACGCGGCGGCCGGCGCCGACTACATCAAGGTGCGCGCCGACGCCCTGTTCAACGAGCGCGACGTGCGCGCGCTGGAGGTCCACGAGGGCCTGGTGCACGTCGGCACCACCCTGAACGGCCTGAGCCAGCCGATCTGCACCTTCCTCGCCAAGGGACCGCCGTCCTCCACCGTGACCCAGGAAGGCCTGGCGATCCTGATGGAGGTGATCGCCTTCGCCTCCTACCCGACCCGCCTGCGCAAGCTGACCAATCGCACCCGGGCGATCCACATGGCCGAGGAGGGCGCCGATTTCCTCGACGTGTTCCACTTCTACCGCGAGCAGGGCTACAGCCTGGAGGACAGCTACCAGAACGCCAGCCGGGTCTTCCGCGGCTCGACCCCGGATGGCCTGCCGTTCACCAAGGACCTGTCGTACCTGAAGGGCTTCATCCTCATCTACAACTACATCCAGCTCGCCGTGCGCAAGGGCAAGCTCGAACAGATCCCCCTGCTGTTCTGCGGCAAGACCACCCTGGAAGACATGCGCACCCTGCGCCAACTGGTGGACGAGGGCCTGGTGGCGCCGCCGAAGTACCTGCCGCCGCAGTTCCGCGACCTCAACGCGCTGTCGGCCTGGATGTGCTTCTCGAACTTCCTCAACCACCTCAGCCTGGACCGCATCGAAGCGGACTACGCGAACATTCTCTGCCCGTTCCCCCGCCGTGCCGGTCCATCCCGGTGCGCGCGGGCGGTCGACCGGCAAGCAAGGAGAACGGCGATGGCCAGCCACGAACTCGACTACCGTATCCTCGGCGAATCCATGCAGACCGTGGAGATCGAACTCGATCCCGGGGAAACCGTGATTGCCGAGGCCGGGGCGATGAACTACATGACTGGCGACATCCGCTTCACCGCGCGGATGGGCGACGGCTCCGACGGCAGCCTGCTGGGCAAGCTGTGGAGCGCCGGCAAGCGCAAGCTCAGTGGCGAGTCGGTGTTCATGACCCACTTCACCAACGAAGGCCAGGGCAAGCAGCACGTGGCCTTTGCCGCGCCCTATCCGGGCAGCGTGGTGGCGGTGGACCTGGACGATGTCGGCGGGCGCCTGTTCTGTCAGAAGGACTCGTTCCTCTGCGCAGCCTATGGCACCCGGGTCGGCATTGCCTTCGCCAAGCGCCTGGGCGCCGGTTTCTTCGGCGGCGAGGGCTTCATCCTGCAGAAGCTCGAGGGCGATGGCCTGGTCTTCATCCACGCCGGCGGCACGCTGATCCGGCGCCAGTTGAATGGCGAGACGCTGCGGGTCGACACCGGTTGCCTGGTGGCTTTCACCGATGGCATCGACTACGACGTGCAACTGGCCGGCGGCCTGAAGAGCATGCTGTTCGGCGGCGAAGGATTGCTGCTGACCACCCTCAAGGGCAGCGGCACCGTCTGGCTGCAGAGCCTGCCGTTCTCGCGCCTGGCCGGGCGCATCTACGACGCCACCTTTCGCGCCCGCGAAGAGGTGAGGACCAACAACGGATGAGACGCCTACTGATCCCGCTGCTGGTACTCGGCGCGCTGTTCCTCGGTGGCTGCAGTTCGCTGTTGTTCTATCCCGAGCCGGTGGTGCAGATCACCCCGGCGCGCGCCGGGCTGGAGTACCGCGACGTCACCCTGACCACCGCCGATGGGGTGCGCCTGCGCGCCTGGTGGCTGCCGGCGAAGAAAGGCGTGCCGGTGAAAGGCACCGTACTCTACCTGCACGGCAACGGCGGCAACCTGTCCTGGCACCTCGGCGGCACCTGGTGGCTGCCCGCCGAGGGCTACCAGGTGCTGATGCTCGACTATCGCGGCTACGGCCAGTCGGAGGGCGAGCCGGGACTGCCGGAGGTCTATCGCGACATCGACGCGGCGTTCGCCTGGCTCGACCAGGCGCCGGAGGTGAAGGGCACCGAGCGCGTGCTGCTGGGGCAGAGTCTCGGCGGCGCGCTGGCGATCCACTACCTGGTCGAGCATCCGCAGCGCCAGGGCCAGTTCAAGGCGCTGGTGTTCGACGGGGTGCCGGCGAGCTACCGTGGCATCGCCCGGCACATGCTGGACGGCTCCTGGCTGACCTGGCCGCTGCAGGTGCCGCTGTCCTGGCTGGTGCCCGACGACGACAGCGCCATCCATTCGGTGGCGCGGCTTTCTGGCGCACCCATGCTGTTCTTTCACAGCATCGACGATACCATTGTGCCCCTCGAGAACGGCATCGCCCTGTACCGCCAGGCGCGGCCGCCGAAGGTCCTGCAACTGACCCGGGGCGGCCACGTGCAGACCTTCTCCGAAGCGACCTGGCAGGAAGTGATGTTGCGCTTCCTCGACGATCCCCATGGCTTCACCGGCCTGCGCCGGCTGGCCGAAATCCCGAACCGCGAATCCGCGCAACCCGAAGGCAATCCATGAGCGACCGTAACGTACTCCCCTGCATCCTGACCGGCATCGGTACCATCTTCGTCACCGTCGGCGTGCTCTGGTACTACGGCTACCTGCATTTCGCCAAGCCGCAGGACGCCCTGTTGCTGGCCGACTTCACCATGCTGAAGAGCCTGCCCGGCGAAGATGTGAAGCTGTCCCTGGAGCCGGCCAAGCAGGTCGCGCAGTGCATCGATGGCGTCCTGGTGCTGTTCGACACCGAGCAGAAGGGCCTTTCCGGCGTGCTGGTGGACAACAGGAAGCACGCCGTGCGCTGCGCCGGACAGGAAGTCCCGCAGGAAGTGAAATGACCGAGGTCCGCGTCTGGCAGGGAGACATCACCCGTCTTGCGGTGGATGCCATCGTCAACGCGGCGAATTCCTCGCTGCTCGGCGGGGGCGGGGTCGACGGCGCCATCCACCGTGCCGCCGGTGCCGAACTGGTGGCGGCCTGCCGCCTGCTGCACGGCTGCAAGACCGGCGAGGCGAAGATCACCCGCGGGTTCCGTCTGCCGGCGGCCCACGTGATCCACACCGTCGGCCCGGTCTGGCGCGGCGGCGACAACGGCGAAGCGGAGCTGCTGGCCAACTGCTACCGGCGCAGCCTGGCGCTGGCCGAGCAGGCCGGGGCGGCCAGCGTCGCGTTCCCCGCCATCAGCTGCGGCATCTACGGCTATCCCTTGGAGCAGGCCGCGGCCATCGCCGTCGAAGAGGTCTGCCGGCAACGCCCGGCGCACAGCAGCCTGGAGGAAATCGTCCTGGTTGCCTTCGATAGCTCGATGGCCGAGCGCTACCAGCGCTTGCTCGGCGAGCGGCCTGTGGCCCGCTGATACCTGGAGAGCTGCGGCCCCGCCCATGAAAAAGCCCCGCCGGATGGCGGGGCTTTTGGGCTTCCGTAGGGCTTGTCAGCCGCTGACGGAGGAGCGTGGCGCGACCGGCTTGGCATCGTTGGAAATGGTGACTTCCACCCGACGGTTCATGGCACGGCCGGAGCTGGTGCCGTTGCTGGCGACCGGATATTCCTTGCCGTAGCCACGGGTCGCCACGCGTTCCGGGCTGATGCCGCGGCTGAGCAGGGCCATGCGCACCGAGTCGGCACGACGTTCGGACAGGCGCTGGTTGTAGTTGGCGGAACCGGTGCTATCGGTGTAGCCCTCTACGATCACCTGGCGCTCCGGGTTCTGCTGGAGGAACTCGGCCAACTGCTGGATATTGCGCATGGCGCCGGGCTTCAGGTCGGACTTGTCGAGATCGAACAGCACGTCGCCGAAGGTCACCATGGTGCCGCGCGAGGTCTGCTTGGCATTCAGCTGGCTACGCAGCTTGTCCAGTTGCGCGGTGCGCGCGTCGAGGCGGGCCTGGGCGCGCTGGGCGGAGGCGTTCTGCAACTGCGCCTCGGCATTGCGCAGGACGATGGTCTGCTTGGCCAGTTCGATGCGCTGGTTGGTCAGGTAGGCCAGTTGGTCCACGTCGCGCTGGTCTTCGCCATCCTGATAGGCCTTGTCGGCCTTGGCCAGCCAGTCGCCGGCGTCCTTGGTTTCCAGGGCCGCGACCTTGGTCGCGTCGGGCTGCGACTGCAGCGCGGAGAAGTTGCTGCGGGCCTGTTCCAGGTTGGCGTTCGGCGGCGTGGAGCAGGCGGCCAGCGCCAAGGCCAGCAGGGATACGGCGGGGGGGGCAATGTACTTACGCATAGGGGTCATCCTTAATCACGAATCGACGAAAGAAGGGCGGAATCCGGCTTAGTGCTGCGTATCGCGCATGCCTTCCTCACGCAGTTCCATGACGCCCTGCTGGGCATCCTTCACGGCTTTCTGCGCCTTGGCGGCCTGGGTCTTGCGCTCGGCGACCCGGGCGTCCCACTCGGCCTGCTGCGCCAGGCGCTTGGCCTGGTCGTATTCCTTGTCGTTCATGGCGATACGCGCCTGGCTCAGCTTGTCCTGGGCGGACTTCATCTCGACCGGGGCATATTCCGGGCCGCCGGCGCTCACCGCGTTGTTCACCGCGGACTCGGTCACGGCGAACTGCTCGGTCGGCGGGTTGCCGGCGCAGCCGGCCAGGACCAGGCTGCTGCCTACGGCCAGCAGGGCCAGCTTGAGGCCACGCAGGGAACCGGTGTGTTGCTTGCTCATCGCTTTTTGCTCCATGGGAAATTTCCTCTGACAGGGATGCTGATTCCTTGGCTTTCATCTCTGGCCATTACCGTGGGCGGGTTTCCGGCCCTCCGGTCTTTTCTTCCTGCTCACTGAGCAAGCCTCTGCCAGGCCTCTGTTTCAGGGGCTTGGCGATTGGCCATGTACTTTTAGTGACTCACCCGCTCGTTCAGGGGTTCAAAAAAAAATCTGAAATTTTCTGACTGAACAGTCGGCTTCCGGCGTGGTCGCAGAATGCCATCTCTCGTCGCTAAAGCCCGTCCTACGGGGCTCTAGTCCACGAAACGCACAACTGCCGCAGCGCTCCAGGACGGAACGCTCGGGCAGAAAAAAGCCCCACCTGAGTGGGGCTGGAGGAGGCCAGTGGGGCCTTTCAGAAACGCTTGCGCAACAGTCGCAGACCGTTGAACACCACCAGCAGGCTGGCGCCCATGTCGGCGAATACCGCCATCCACAGGGTGCCTTCGCCGGCCAGGGTCAGGGCGAGGAACACCGCCTTGATGCCCAGGGCCAGGCTGATGTTCTGGATCAGGATCGCGTGGGTGGTGCGCGACAGCCGGACGAATTGCGGCAACTTGCGCAAGTCGTCGTCCATCAGCGCGACGCCGGCGGTCTCGATGGCCGTGTCGGTGCCCGCCGCGCCCATGGCGAAGCCGATGTCGGCGCGGGCCAGGGCCGGCGCGTCGTTGATCCCGTCGCCGACCATGCCGACCCGCGAGCCGTCGGCCTGGCGCGCTTCCACTTCACGCAGCTTGTCCTCCGGCAGGAGGTTGCCGCGAGCTGCGTCGATGCCTACCTGGGCAGCGATGGCGGCTGCGGTGTGCGGGTTGTCGCCGGTGAGCATCAGGGTCTTCACGTCCAGCGCGTGCAGCTCGCGGATCGCCTCGCGGCTGCTGTCCTTGACCCCGTCGGCGACGGCGAAGAGGGCCCGCACGCGCTGCGGATCGCACAGCGCGATGACCGTCTTGCCCTGGCGCTCCAGGGCGTCCAGGCGCTCTTCCAGGGCCGGCGAGCAGAGGCCCAGTTCCTCCACCAGGCGATGGTTGCCGAGGTGGTAGAGGACGCCGTCGATGCGTCCGCTGACGCCTCGTCCCGGCAGGGCGGCGAGATCCTCGACCACGCCCAGGGCAAGGCCGTCTTCTTCCGCTGCGTTGGCCACGGCGCGCGATACCGGATGGTCGGAACGCGCGGCCAGGCTGGCGGCGAGCAGGCGCGCATCCGTCCCGTCAGCCTCCGCGATCGGCAGGTAATCGGTCTGTTGCGGTTTGCCATGGGTGATGGTGCCGGTCTTGTCGAGGGCGACCCAGGACAGCTTGCGACCGAGTTCGAGGAACACCCCGCCCTTGATCAGGATGCCCAGGCGCGCCGCGGCGGAAAGGCCGCTGACGATGGTCACCGGGGTGGAGATCACCAGCGCGCAGGGGCAAGCGATCACCAGCAGCACCAGGGCGCGGTAGATCCAGTCCAGCCAGGCGCCGCCGAACAGCAGCGGCGGCAGCACCGCGGTGGCGAGGGCGATGAGGAATACCACCGGGGTGTAGACGCGGGCGAAACTGTCGACGAAACGCTGGGTCGGTGCGCGGGAACCCTGGGCTTCCTCCACGGCGTGGATGATCCGTGCCAGGGTGCTGTCGTCGGCGCGACGGGTGACGCGGTACTCCAGCGCGCCCTCGCCGTTGATGCTGCCGGCGAACACCGGCTCGCCGACCTCCTTCTCCACCGGCAGGCTTTCGCCGGTGATCGGCGCCTGGTTGACGCTGGAGCGGCCGCTGGTCACCTCGCCGTCGAGGGCGATGCGTTCGCCGGGCTTCACGCGCACGGTGGCTTCCAGTTCCACTTGCTTGGCCGGCAGTTCCTTCCATTCGCCGCCGACCAGCACGGTGGCCTGTTCCGGAGCCAGTTGCAGCAGGCCGCGGATGGCGTTGCGCGCGCGATCCAGGGACTTCGCCTCGATCAACTCGGCGATGGCGAACAGCACGCTGACCATCGCCGCTTCCGGCCACTGGCCGATGAGCACGGCGCCGGTCACGGCGATACTCATCAGGGCGTTGATGTTCAGGTTACGGTTCTTCAGGGCGATCCAGCCCTTGCGGTAGGTCGGCAGGCCGGCGCCGAGGATGGCCAGCAGGGCGAGGCCGGCGACCACCCAGTCCGGCGCCAGGCCGAACCATTCGACGATCTCCGAGGCCAGCGCCATCGCGCCGGCCAGGGCCAGCGGCCACCAGGGCTTCGCCGGCGCTTGCGAGGGGCCGTCGGTATTTTCGCCGGCATCCAGCGGCACCGCCTGCATGCCGAGGCCGGCGATCAGCTTCTGCAGCGGCTCGACGCTGTCGAAGCGATGCTGGACGCGCAGCAGGCGCTGCATCAGGTTGAATTCCAGCGACTCCACTGCCGGCTGGCGACCGAGGGCGTCGCGGATCAGGCGTTCCTCGGTCGGGCAGTCCATCGCTTCGATGCGCAGGTCGCTCCAGCGCAACTCGGCGTTGCCGGCCAGGGTTCCGATGGCGGCCACCGCCGGGCGAGGCGCGTGGCGGTGCCCATGATCATGTCCGTGACCGTGACCGTGACCGTGACCGTGACCGTGACAGCAAGTGTCGGCGTGTTCGTGGCTCATGGAAACAATTCCCGTTTGACGTGTTGGGTGCGATTGCACACCCTGTAGCAACTACAGAGTCAAGCGGCACTGCCAATTCGGGTAGCCGCGTCGGCGATTGGAGGAGGGTTGGCATGAAGATCGGTGAACTGGCGAAAAGAACCGGTTGCCCGGTGGAGACCATCCGCTACTACGAGCGCGAAGGACTGTTGCCCGAGCCCACGCGTAGCGAAGGCAACTATCGGCAATACACCCTGGCGCATGTCGAGCGCCTGTCGTTCATCCGTCACTGCCGCTCGCTGGACATGACCCAGGAGGAAATCCGTACCCTGCTGGCGTTGCGCGACCGTCCCGAGGCGGATTGCGGCACCGCCAACCGGCTGATCGACGAGCACCTGCATCACGTCGAGGTGCGCATCGCCGAACTCCAGGCATTGCGCGAGCAACTGCGGGATCTCGGTTCGCGCTGCACGGTCGCCGGCAACAGCCAGGCCTGCGGCATCCTCCGCGAACTGGAGCAGCCCGCGCCGCTGTCGCCTATCCCCGAGGAATGCGCCGAGGCCGGGCACATGCACGTTCCCGGCGTGCACCGCCGGCATGGCTGAAGCCGCGCTCAGTGACTGGAGGTGTCCTGTTGCGCGACCAGTTCGTGCAGGTACTTGCGCGAGAGCGACAGGAAGCGTGGGGTAGGGCCGACATCTTCATAGAGCGGATCGCCCTGTTCGTCGGTGGCCACCACCTGACTCCCTTTCACGTAGGGGAAGCTCGCCTCCAGTTCCTCCAGGGCGGCGCCGACCAGCTCGCCCAGTAGTTCCTCGACGCTGCGCCGCGGATACATCTCGTGCAGCGCGGCGAGGCGCGCGGCGCTTTCGACGTCCAGCGGGATGCTGTAGTGGTTGCGGGCCATGCGGCCCTTGGCGGTGTGTTCCCAATGGCGGACAAGCTCACGGATCTTCATGCTGACCTCTTCAGCCCGGTCGTGGCGGGCGTGCTGGGGGTGCCCTCGTGGGGACGTGCCCCGGTGCGGGCACTTCCTTCAGCCTAGACCCGATCGGCGCCGGTAGCCTCGTTTCCGGCCCGGCGGCGCCGTACTGGCACCCTGCGGGCTTGTAAGCGCGGGGGCGCCTGGGCCAAGCTGTTTTCCCACCCGCAGTGGAGACAGGTCATGCCGGAAATCGATGCGCGCCTGCGCGAGGACGTCCACCAACTGGGCGAATTGCTCGGCGACACCATCCGCGAGCAGTACGGCCCGCGATTCCTCGACAAGATCGAGCTGATCCGCAAGGGCGCCAAGGCTGCCCGCCGCGGTTCCGCGGAGGGCGCCCAGCAGCTCACCGCCACCCTCGACGGGCTCGAGGAAGACGAACTGCTGCCGGTGGCGCGGGCCTTCAACCAGTTCCTCAACCTGGCCAATATCGCCGAGCAATACCACCGTATCCGCCGGCGCCGGCCGAACGAGCCGGAACCCTTCGAGAACCTGGTGCTGGAAGAGCTGCTGGGGCGTCTCAAGGACGCCGGGCATGCCCCCGGTCAACTGGCTCGCCAACTCGCCGGGCTGGAGATCGAACTGGTGCTGACCGCCCATCCCACCGAGGTGGCGCGGCGCACGCTGATCCAGAAATACGATGCGATCACCGCGCAACTGGCGGCCAAGGACCATGCCGACCTGCTGCCGGAGGAGCGCAGTCGCATCCAGCAGCGCCTGCAGCGGCTGGTGGCCGAGGCCTGGCATACCGACGAGATCCGCAAGGTCCGGCCGACCCCCGTGGACGAGGCGAAATGGGGCTTCGCGGTGATCGAGCATTCTCTCTGGCAGGCCTTGCCGAACGTCCTTCGGCACGTCGACGAGGTACTCCTGCGCAGCACCGGCGAACGCCTGCCGCTGACCGCCGCGCCGCTGCGCTTCGCGTCCTGGATGGGGGGCGACCGCGACGGCAATCCCAACGTCACCGCCAGCGTGACTCGCGAGGTCCTGCTGCTGGCGCGCTGGATGGCCGCCGACCTCTACCTGCGCGATATCGACCGACTGGCCGCCGAGCTGTCCATGCAGCAGGCCTCGCCGCAGCTGCTGGCGCGGGTCGGCGATAGCGCCGAGCCCTATCGCGCCCTGCTCAAGCAGTTGCGCGAGCGCCTGCGCGTGACCCGCAACTGGACCCACCAGGCCCTGGCCGGCGAGGTGCCGGCCACGGAGGGCGTCCTTGAGCACAACCACGACCTGGTCGAGCCGCTGCAACTGTGCCACGAGTCGCTGCACGCCTGCGGCATGGGCGTGATCGCCGACGGCGCGTTGCTCGACTGCCTGCGCCGTGCCGCCACCTTCGGCCTGTTCCTGGTACGCCTGGACGTGCGCCAGGACTCGGCCCGCCATGCCGCCGCACTGAGCGAGATCACCGAGTACCTGGAGCTGGGCAGCTACGACG
Source organism: Pseudomonas sp. HMSC066A08 (assembly GCF_001813025.1). Classification (NCBI taxonomy): domain Bacteria; kingdom Pseudomonadati; phylum Pseudomonadota; class Gammaproteobacteria; order Pseudomonadales; family Pseudomonadaceae; genus Pseudomonas; species Pseudomonas sp. HMSC066A08. The sequence continues at coordinate 538,300 of NZ_KV811348.1, read as the reverse complement.
AGTGGGACGAAAAGACCCGCCTGGAATTCCTTCTCGAGGAACTGAACAGCCGCCGCCCCCTGCTGCCGGCGCACTACCAGCCTTCGGCGGAGACCGCCGAAGTGCTCGCCACCTGCCGGGCGATCGCCGCCGCGCCACCGGCGTCGCTGGGTTCCTACGTGATCTCTATGGCCGGCCAGCCGTCCGACGTGCTGGCGGTGCAACTGCTGCTCAAGGAGAGCGGAGTCGATTGGCCGATGCGCGTGGTGCCGCTGTTCGAGACCCTCGACGACCTGGACAACGCCGGCCCCTGCATGGAGCGCCTGCTGACGCTGCCGGGCTACCGTTCGCGGCTCTCCGGGGTGCAGGAAGTGATGATCGGCTACTCCGATTCGGCCAAGGACGCCGGCACTCTCACGGCGGCCTGGGCGCAGTACCGGGCGCAGGAGAAACTGGTGGAGATCTGCCGCCAGCACGAGGTCGAGTTGCTGCTCTTCCACGGCCGCGGCGGTACCGTCGGTCGCGGCGGCGGGCCGGCCCACGCGGCGATCCTGTCGCAGCCGCCGGGTTCGGTGGCCGGGCGCTTCCGGGTCACCGAACAGGGCGAGATGATCCGCTTCAAGTTCGGCTTGCCGGACATCGCCGAACAGAACCTCAATCTCTACCTCGCCGCGGTGCTGGAAGCGACCCTGATGCCGCCGCCGGCTCCGGAGCCGGCCTGGCGCGCGCAGATGGACCGCCTGGCGAAGGACGCGCTGCTGGCCTACCGCAGGGTGGTGCGCGACGATCCGCAATTCGTCGAGTATTTCCGCCTGGCCACGCCCGAGCAGGAACTGGGTCGCCTGCCGCTGGGCAGCCGCCCGGCCAAGCGCCGCGAAGGCGGGGTGGAGAGCCTGCGGGCGATTCCCTGGATCTTCGCCTGGACCCAGACGCGCCTGATGCTGCCGGCATGGCTTGGCTGGGAGACCGCCTTGCTGAACGCCATCGAGCGTGGCGAGGGCGCGCTGCTCGGGCAGATGCGCGAGCGCTGGCCGTTCTTCACCACCCGCATCGACATGCTGGAAATGGTCCTGGCCAAGGCCGACGCGGATATCGCGCGGCTCTACGACGAACGTCTAGTGCCGCTCGAGCTGCGTCCGCTGGGGCGTCGTTTACGCGACCTATTGTCGCAGGCGGTGCGCGTGGTGCTGGGACTGACCGGGCAGTCGCTGCTGCTCGCCCACGCCAGCGAGACCCGCGAGTCGATCAGCGTGCGCAACAGCTATCTAGACCCGCTGCACCTGCTCCAGGCTGAGCTCCTGGCCCGTTCGCGGCGCTGCCGGGGCGACGCCTGCGGCGGCCTGGAGCAGGCGCTGCTGGTGACGGTCGCGGGGGTCGCCGCCGGACTGCGCAACACCGGATGAGGGAGGGCGGGGGCCAACTTTCGGTGTCTTGTGCGGTGGGGGGGCGCTGTGTATCTTGGACAGCCTTTTCGGCGCCATACAGTGCCGTTTCCTGCAAATACGAGATTGGCCCCACGAGGCGGATCCAGATTTTCGCTTACCAATTCTAAGGAGCATATCGATGCGTGTGATTCTGCTCGGGGCACCCGGTGCCGGCAAAGGCACCCAGGCACGGTTCATCACCGAGAAGTTCGGCATTCCGCAGATCTCCACCGGCGACATGCTGCGCGCCGCGGTCAAGGCCGGCAGCCCGCTCGGTCAGCAGGTGAAAGGCGTGATGGACAGCGGCGGCCTGGTATCCGACGACATCATCATCGCCCTGATCAAGGAACGCATCACCGAGGCCGATTGCGCCAAGGGCTTCCTGTTCGACGGTTTCCCGCGGACCATCCCGCAGGCCGAAGCACTGAAGGACGCCGGCGTGACCATCGACCACGTGGTCGAGATCGCCGTCGACGACGAGGAGATCGTGTCGCGTATCGCCGGTCGTCGCGTGCATCCGGCCTCCGGTCGCGTGTACCACACCGAGCACAACCCGCCGAAGGTCGCCGGCAAGGACGACGTTACCGGCGAAGACCTGATCCAGCGCGAGGACGACAAGGAAGAGACCGTGCGTCACCGCCTGTCGGTCTACCATTCGCAGACCAAGCCGCTGGTCGACTTCTACCAGAAGCTGTCGGCCGCCGAAGGCACCCCGAAATACCACAGCATCGCCGGCGTCGGCTCGGTCGAGCAGATCACCGCGAAAGTGCTTTCGGCCCTGAGCTGATCCGCAGCGCTGTAGCACCGACGGCCCGCTTGCGGGCCGTCGGCGTTTCCGGGGCGACGAAGGCTGGTACAATCGGCGTCTTTTTCACCACGCGGAACCGTCGATGTCCACTCTGTTGGCCCTGGATACCTCCACCGAAGCCTGCTCCGTCGCCCTGCTCCACGAGGGGCGGGCGCTCAGTCACTACGAGGTGATCCCGCGCCTGCATGCGCAGCGCCTGCTGCCGATGGTCCGCGACCTGCTCGACGAGGCCGGCGTCGCCCTGTCCGCGGTGGACGCCATCGCCTTCGGGCGCGGTCCGGGCGCCTTCACCGGCGTGCGCATCGCCATCGGCGTGGTCCAGGGCCTGGCCTTCGCCCTGCAGCGCCCGGTACTGGCGATCTCCGACCTGGCGATCCTGGCCCAGCGTGCCTACCGCGAGCAGGGCGCGGAGCGGGTCGCCGCGGCCATCGACGCGCGGATGGACGAGGTCTACTGGGGTTGCTACCAGTTGCAACAGGGCGAGATGCGCCTGGCCGGCAGCGAAGCGGTACTGCCGCCCGAGCGGGTCGCCGTACCGTGGGACGCCGCTGCCGCGGACTGGTTCGGCGCCGGCACCGGCTGGGGCTACGTCGAGCGCATGCCGCAGCGCCCGGCCGCGCTGGACGCGAGCCTGCTGCCGCATGCCGAGGACTTGCTCAGCCTGGCCGGCTTCGCCTGGGCGCGCGGGGAAGGCGTGGAGGCGGAACAGGCGCTGCCGGTGTACCTGCGCGACAACGTGGCGACGCCGAAAAAGGCGCCCTGAAAATGCCGCGCAGCGGTAATTGCCAAGCCTTTCGGGGCTGGCTAGAGTGTGGAGACTTCCCTGGGTCTTGATCATGCGTATCGACGGACTTTCTTCCTCTTCGTTGCCGCTGGAGCGCAGCGCCCGACCGGGCTCCGCGGTCACGCCGTATCGCGACGTGCAGCGCGAGGTCGAGGCGCGGCGTGAGCAGCCGGCGCCGGTTTCCGGCAGCCAGGGCTTCGAGCAGGCACCGCAGGCGCGCAAGGTCCAGGCCAGTTCGGCGGGCGGCGAGAGCCTGCCGGTCAGCGCCCGCGACCTGCTGGCGTTCCAGCGCCCGGTAAGCAGCCATGCGGCGATGGCCCTGGCCAGCTACAACTCCACCGCCAGCCTCAACATCGACGCCGGCGCCGAGGATGTCCTCGGCCTCGACCTCTACGCCTGAGCGGCTCCCCGCGCTCCCGTGGTTTCCCTTCCTTATTTCCTCGGTTGTCCATCCTGGAACGAGGCGGCCTGGCGCGGCAGCTTCTATCCGCGCGAATTGCGTTCCGCCGACTACCTCGGACACTACGGCGGCATCTTCAACGCGGTCGAGGGCAATACCACCTTCTATGCCCGGCCTTCGGCGGAAACCGTGCAGCGTTGGGCCGAGACGATGCCGGCGGGGTTCCGCTTCTGCGCCAAGTTTCCCCGCGATATCAGTCACGAAGGCGACCTGCGCGAACGGCTCGAGGCCGCCGGCGACTTCCTCGAACTGCTGGCGCCGCTTGGCGAAAGGGTCAGCCCGCTGTGGCTGCAACTGTCGGCGGCGTTCACCCCGCAGCGCCTGGGCGAACTGCTGTATTTCCTCGATGAGCTGAGTCCGCGACGGATTGCCGTGGAAGTACGCCACCCGGCGTTCTTCGACAAAGGCGAGGACGAGCGCCTGCTCAACCGCCACCTGCGCGAGCGTGGCGTGGAGCGCATCTGCCTGGATTCGCGGGCGCTGTTCAGTTGCCGTTCGGACGATCCGGCGGTGCTCCACGCCCAGTCGAAGAAGCCGCGCCTGCCGATCCGTCCGGCGGCCTTCAGCGATACGCCGCAGGTGCGTTTCATCGGCGGCCCCGAGCTGCCGGCCAACGAGGTGTTCCTTTTGCCCTGGGTCGACAAGGTGGCCGACTGGATCGAGGCCGGCCTGACTCCATACGTCTTCCTGCATACCCCCGACAATCACCTGGCGGCCCAGCAGGCCCAGCGTTTCCATGCCCTGCTGGGTCAGCGCCTGCCAGGCTTGCCGGCGCTACCCGAGCCGATCCCGGCCCCGGAAGTGGAGCAACTGGGCCTGCTCTGAGCGCGGTGCTCGACGCTCCGCCGGCCTGCGCCTAGGCTAGGGAGTCCTTTCCCCGCCACGGAGCCCGCCGCCATGACCAGCCAACGCCAACGCGCCGAACGTTTCCGCGACCTGCACCAGGGGCCCGGCATGCTGGTCCTGCCCAATCCCTGGGATGCCGGTTCGGCGAAGATGCTCGCCAGCCTCGGCTTCGACGCCCTTGCCACCACCAGCGCCGGCCTGGCGTTCTCCCTGGGCCGGCGCGATGCGGAAGGCGCGGTGAGCCGGACCGAGGCGCTGGAAAACGCCCGGGCGATCGTCGCCGCCACCGGTCTGCCGGTCGCCGCCGATCTGGAGAACGGCTACGGCGATGCTCCGCAAGACTGCGCCACGACCATCCGCCTGGCCGCCGAGGCCGGCCTGGTCGGTGGTTCCATCGAGGATGCCAGCGGGCGCGCCGGACAACCCATCTATGAGTTCTCCGCCGCGCTGGAGCGGGTCGCTGCCGCGGTCGAGGCGGCCCGTGCGTTGCCATTCCCGTTCACCCTCTGCGCCCGCGCGGAGAACTTCCTGCATGGTCGCGAGGATCTCGACGATACCCTGCGGCGTCTGCGCGCCTACGCCGATGCTGGCGCCGATGTGCTCTACGCGCCCGGTTTGAACCGCCGCGAACAGATCGTCGCGGTGCTCGAAGCGGTGGCACCGAAGCCGGTCAACGTGCTGGTTGGTTCGCCGCGCCTGGAGCTGTCGCTGGACGAGCTGGAAGCCCTCGGCGTCAAGCGCGTGAGCCTGGGCTCGAATCTTGCCCGGGTCGCCTTCGGCGCTTTCCATGAGGCGGCGCAGGCGCTGGCGCGGCGCGACCTGGAAGCGACCCGCGCGGCGATGCCTTTCGACCGCATCAACGATCTGTTCCGCTGAACCCGTGCGCCGCCTGGCCTGGTTGCTGCCGTTGCTGCTGGCGGGGAGCGCCGGCACCCTACGCTACCAGTGGCTCGATCTGCCGGCGCGCTGGAATCCCTGGCTGCCGCTGGACGTGCGCGAACCGCCGAACCTGTTGACCCGCTACAAGCTATGGCGGCTGGCCGACGACCGGAGCCTCTGCGATGCCGCCCTGGCCACCTCGCAACTGCGCTACCAGCGGGTCGCCGACGACCCGCCATCGGCTACCTGCCCGTTGAGCAACAGCCTGCGCGTGCGGGGGGCGGCATTGGAGTTGAGCAGCAGCTTCCTCGCCAGTTGCCCGCTGGCGGTGAGCTATGCGTTGTTCGAGCGCCACGTGCTGCAACCGGCAGCCCTGGACATCTATGGCCAGCCGCTGGCGCGGGTCGAGCATGTCGGCAGCTTCGCCTGCCGCAACGTCTACAACCGCGAGAACGGCCGGCGCAGCCAGCATGCTTCGGCCAATGCCCTGGACATCAGCGGCTTCCGCCTGGCCGACGGGAAGCGGATCCGCCTGGCCACGGACTGGGCCGGCGCGAGCGCCGACGGGCGCTTCCTGCGCCGCGTGCGGGACGGCGCCTGCGCCAGTTTCAATGCGGTGCTGGGGCCCGACTACAACGCCGCCCACCGGGATCACTTTCACCTCGACATGGGCCTATGGAAGGTCTGCCGTTGAGCGCGCGCGGGCCAACTCTGGCAAAATCCGCGCTTTCCCCGACGATTGCCCGACCATGACCGATTCCGCCGCTCCTCGCCTGCATGTCCAAGCCCTGTCCGCCGATTGCGCCGAGGCTGCGCGGCGCTGGGCGGAGCGGCTCGGCCTGCCGCTGGCGGCGGACGACGAGGCGGAGTTCGCCGTGCAGGTCGGCGAGCAGGGCTTGCAGGTCTTGCAACTGGGGGCGGACTCCCCCGGTCCGGTGCGGGTCGATTTCGTCGAGGGCGCCAGCGCCCATCGGCGCAAGTTCGGCGGCGGCAGCGGACAGATGATCGCCAAGGCGGTCGGCGTCCAGCCGGGCATCCGTCCGCGTGTCCTGGATGCCACGGCCGGTCTGGGCCGGGACGGGTTCGTCCTCGCCAGCCTGGGCTCCGAGGTGACCCTGGTCGAGCGCCAGCCGCTGATCGCCGCCCTGCTCGAGGATGGCCTGGAGCGCGCCCGGCGCGATCCCGATGTGGCGCCGATCGCCGCGCGGATGCGTCTGCTCGGCGGCAACTCGGCGGACCTGATGCGCGCCTGGGATGGCGAGGCGCCGCAGGTGGTCTACCTCGACCCGATGTTTCCCCATCGCGACAAGAGCGCATTGGTGAAGAAGGAAATGCGTCTGTTCCGGCCGCTGGTGGGCGACGATCTCGACGCCCCGGCGCTGTTGCAGGCGGCCCTGGCCCTGGCCAGCCATCGGGTGGTGGTGAAGCGCCCGCGCAAGGCGCCGATCATCGAAGGGCCCAAGCCCGGCTATAGCCTGGAAGGCAAGTCCAGCCGCTACGACATCTACCCGAAGAAGGCCCTGGGCAAGGGCTGAGTGTCGACCCCGCAGGGAGGCGGCGAGCATGCAGCAGACCATCGATTGTCCGATTCGCCGGCGCCTGGCGCACCTGCCCTGGGCTAACGACGGGCGTGCCGGCGCCCGCCACTGGCTGGAGATGCAGCGCGATCCGCTGGCCTGGTTGCAGAAGATGCACGTCGCGCAGCCGGACCTCGCGGTCGCCCGCATGGGCCCGCAGCGTCTCTGGTGCCTGTTTCATCCGCAGGCGGTGCAGGAGCTGATGGTCGATCGCCGTGATGACCTGCAACGCTGGCAGCCGGCGCTGTGCATGCTGAAACAGTGGAACGGGCGCAGCTTCATGATGCGCGAGGGCGCCCCCGCCCAGGCCCGGCGCAAGGAGGTACGGCCGCACCTGGCGCCGCCGCCGGCCAGCGAGGTTCGCCGCCTGGCAGCGCAGTGGGGCGAGCGGGTGGAGGAGGGGCGCGAATACGACCTCGACCTGGAAATGGCTGCGTTCAGCGTCACCCTCAGCGGTCACGCGCTGTTCGACGTCGACCTGCAACCGTCGGCCTATCGGATCGCCAAGGCGGTGCGCCTGCTGTCGCGGGTGGCGTTGCTGGAAATGAGCACCGGCCTGCCGCTGGGCCACTGGTTCCCGAGCAAACTGTGCCCGCGCAAGCGCTGGGCGCTGGGCCAGTTGCGCGAGGCGGTGGGCGAGGTGGCGGAGCGCTCGCCGCGGCCGCTGGCGGACCTGCGCGATGAACTCTGCACCCTGCTCATGGCGTCCCACCAGTCCACCGGCGTGACCCTGACCTGGAGCCTGTTGCTGCTGGCCCAGCGTCCCGAGTTGCTCGCGCGGCTACGCGCCGAGCTGGCGGGAGTGAATTGGACGGCGATCCGCTCGGTCGCCGACCTGCGCGATTGCGCGCTGCTCAGGGCGGTGCTGCAGGAGTGCCTGCGCCTGTACCCGCCGGCCTACGGCCTGGCGCCGCGGCAGGTGACGGCGGACATCGAGGTGTTCGGCCAGCGGCTGAAGCGCGGCGACGTGACCATGGTCTCGAGCTGGATCACCCAGCGCGATCCCCGGTGGTTCGAGGCGCCGCTGGACTTCCGTCCCGAGCGCTTCCTCGAACCGGCGCGCTGGCCGCGCGGCGCCTACTTTCCCTTCGGCCTCGGCGACCGCGCCTGCCCCGGCACCGCGATGGCGATGATCGACCTGGCGGCGGCGCTGGCCTACTGGGTCGAGCACTGGGACATCATGCACGACGGCGACCTGGCGCCGCGCGGCTGGTTTTCCCTGCGTCCGCAGCGAGCGCGGGTGCGTTTCCGCCGTCGCGCCTGAGCCGCCTCAGCCGCCTACGGCGAAGGCGCGCAGGAACAGCGCCACCACTTCTTCCACGTGCCGCTCGCCCTCGGCCTCGTCCAGCGGTTCGGCGCAGCCGATCAACAGACGGTAATTGGCGCAGCCCTTGACCAGCATGAAGAAGTGTTCGGCGGCGTGGCGCGCGTCCGGGAACGCCAGCTTGCCGCTGCGGCGTGCCTGCTCGAGGAGGCGCTCCATCTCGTCGATCACCTGCTTTGGCCCGGCCTCGAAGAACAGCTCGGAGAGCTTGGGATTCTGTCCGGCCTGTGCGGCCATCAGGCGGGTCAGGGCGATCGCCTCGTGGCTGTTGATCAGCCGGTGGAAGCCGCGGGCGATATTCAGCAGGACCTTTTCCAGCGGCGCGCCTTCGGCCAGCTGGAAGTACAGGGCGGGAAGCTGCTCGGCGCACTTGGCCTTCACCGCTTCGCTGAACAGGGTTTCCTTGTCGGTGAAGTGGCTGTAGACGGTGAGCTTGGAAACGCCGGCTTCCGAGGCGATGGCTTCCATGCTGCTGCCGTCGTAGCCGTTGCAGAGGAACAGGCGCTTGGCCGCCTCGAGAATGGCTTCCCGTTTGGCCGGGTCCTTGGGCCGGCCGGGACCGACGGAGGAGGTGGGTTCTGACATGCGCTTATACAATTGAAATACTGGACTGATGGGTTCTGTATTTTTACTATACCGCCCAGTATAAGAACTCGAACGCAGTTTGCGGAAGGTGTCACATGTACCGCCATATCCCGCTCGTCGCCCTGTCCCTGCTTTCCTCCCTGTTCCTCTCCGCCTGCGGCAACGGCACGCCGCCGCCAGCCGCGGCGCGTCCGGCGATCGTCGTCCAGCCCCAGCCGGCGGGGGAGGTGAGCCAGGCCTTTCCCGGCGAGATCCGCGCCCGCCACGAGCCGGAGCTGGCCTTCCGCATCGGCGGCAAGGTCATCCGCCGGCTGGTGGAAGTCGGCGAGCGGGTGAAGAAGGACCAGCCCCTGGCCGAACTCGATCCCCAGGACGTGCGCCTGCAACTGGAGGCGGCGCGGGCCCAGGTCAGTGCCGCCGAGGCCAACCTGCAGACCGTGCGCGCCGAGTACCGGCGCTACCGCACCTTGCTCGACCGCAACCTGGTCAGCCATTCCCAGTTCGAGAACATCCAGAACAGCTACCGCGCCGGCGAGGCGCGGTTGAAGCAGATCCGCGCCGAATTCAACGTCGCCGACAACCAGGCCGGCTACGCCGTGCTGCGCTCGCCCCAGGATGGTGTGATCGCCAGCCGGCGCGTCGAGGTGGGCCAGGTGGTGGCGGCCGGGCAGACGGTCTTCAGCCTGGCCGCCGACGGCGAGCGCGAGGTGCTGATCGGCCTGCCGGAACACAGCTTCGAACGTTTCCGCATCGGCCAGCCGGTGTCGGTCGAACTCTGGTCGCAACGCGACAGACGCTTCGCCGGGCATATCCGCGAGCTCTCGCCCGCGGCCGATCCGCAATCGCGTACCTTCGCCGCCCGGGTGGCCTTCGACGACCGCGCGACTCCGGCCGAACTGGGCCAGAGCGCGCGGGTCTACGTCGCCGCCGCCGAGGCGGTGCCGTTATCGGTTCCCTTGTCGGCGCTGACCGCAGAGGCCGGCCAGGCATTCGTCTGGGTGGTCGAACCGGGCAGCTCGACCCTGCGCCGGCAGCCGGTGCGCACCGGTCCCTATGCCGAGGACCGGGTGCCGGTGCTCGAAGGCCTGAAGGCTGGCGACTGGGTGGTGGCCACCGGGGTCCAGGTGCTTCGCGAAGGGCAGCAGGTGCGTCCGATCGACCGGGCCAACCGCACGGTGAAACTGGCGGCCAAGGAGTAGTCGCATGTCCTTCAACCTTTCCGCCTGGGCGTTGCAGAATCGCCAGATCGTCCTGTACCTGATGCTCCTGCTTGGCGCGGTTGGCGCGCTGTCCTACAGCAAGCTGGGGCAGAGCGAAGACCCGCCGTTCACCTTCAAGGCCATGGTGGTGCAGACCAACTGGCCGGGTGCCAGCGCCGAAGAGGTGGCCCGGCAGGTCACCGAGCGTATCGAGAAGAAGCTGATGGAAACCGGCGACTACGATCGCATCGTGTCCTTCTCCCGCCCCGGCGTCTCGCAGGTGACCTTCATGGCCCGCGAGGACATCCATTCCAGCGAGATCCCCGAACTCTGGTACCAGATCCGCAAGAAGATCAGCGACATTCGCGCCACCTTGCCGCAAAGCATCCAGGGCCCGTTCTTCAACGACGAGTTCGGCACCACCTACGGCAACATCTATGCGCTCACCGGCAAGGGCTTCGACTATGCGGTGATGAAGGACTATGCCGACCGCCTGCAACTGCAATTGCAGCGGATCAGGAACGTCGGCAAGGTCGAACTGATCGGCCTGCAGGACGAGAAGATCTGGATCGACCTGTCCAACACCAAGCTGGCCACCCTCGGCCTGCCCCTGGCGGCGGTGCAGAAGGCGCTGGAGGAACAGAACGCGGTGGCCTCCTCCGGGTTCTTCGAGACCGCCAGCGACCGCGTGCAATTGCGCGTTTCCGGGCGTTTCGATTCGGTGGAGGAGATCCGCGACTTCCCCATCCGCGTCGGCGACCGCACTTTCCGCATCGGCGACGTGGCCGAGGTTCGCCGCGGCTTCAACGATCCGCCGGCGCCGCGCATGCGCTTCATGGGCGAGGACGCCATCGGCCTGGCGGTCTCGATGAAGCCGGGCGGCGACATCCTGGTGCTGGGCAAGGCCCTGGAAGCCGAGTTCGCCCGCCTGCAGCAGTCGCTGCCGGCCGGACTGGAACTGCGCAAGGTGTCCGACCAGCCGGCGGCGGTACGTACCGGGGTCGGCGAGTTCATCCGGGTACTGGCCGAGGCGCTGGTGATCGTCCTGCTGGTGAGCTTCTTCTCCCTCGGCCTGCGCACCGGCCTGGTGGTGGCGCTGTCGATCCCGCTGGTGCTGGCGATGACCTTCGCCGCCATGCATTACTTCGGCATCGGCCTGCACAAGATTTCCCTCGGCGCCCTGGTGCTGGCGCTGGGATTGCTGGTGGACGACGCGATCATCGCGGTGGAGATGATGGCGGTGAAGATGGAGCAGGGCTACGACCGTCTCAAGGCGGCCAGCTTCGCCTGGACCAGTACTGCCTTCCCGATGCTCACCGGCACCCTGATCACCGCCGCCGGCTTCCTGCCGATCGCCACCGCGCAGTCCGGCACCGGCGAATACACCCGCTCGCTGTTCCAGGTGGTGACCATCGCTCTGGTGGTCTCCTGGTTCGCCGCGGTGGTCTTCGTTCCCTACCTGGGGGCCAGGCTGCTGCCGGACCTGGCCAGGCTGTACGCGCAGAAGCACGGCGGCAGCGCCGATGGCTACGATCCCTATGCAACGGCCTTCTACCAGCGCTTCCGGCGCCTGGTGGAGTGGTGCGTTCGCTACCGCAAGACGGTGATCGTCCTGACCCTCGCCGCCTTCGCCGGCGCGCTGCTGCTGTTCCGCCTGGTGCCGCAGCAGTTCTTCCCGCCATCGGCGCGCCTGGAGCTGCTACTGGATATCAAGCTGGCCGAAGGCGCTTCGCTGCGCTCGACCAGCGAGGAAGTCCAGCGCCTGGAGAAGATGCTGCAGGGGCATGAGGGCATCGACAACTACGTGGCCTACGTGGGAACCGGCTCGCCACGCTTCTACCTGCCGCTGGACCAGCAGTTGCCGGCGGCCAGCTTCGCCCAGGTGGTGGTGCTGGCCAAGGACCTGGAGAGGCGCGAGGCGCTGCGCAAGTGGCTGATCGAGCGGATGAACGAGGACTTCCCGCACCTGCGCAGCCGCATCAGTCGCCTGGAGAACGGGCCGCCGGTGGGCTATCCGGTGCAGTTCCGGGTTTCCGGCGAGGACATCCCGCAGGTTCGCGAACTGGCGCGCAAGGTCGCCGACAAGATGCGCGAGAACCCGCACGTGGTGAATGTGCACCTGGATTGGGAAGAGCCGAGCAAGGTGGTGTACCTGAGCATCGACCAGGAGCGCGCCCGTGCCCTGGGGGTGAGCACCGCCAGCCTGTCGCAGTTCCTGCAGAGCGCGCTGACCGGTTCGCACGTGAGCTTCTTCCGCGAAGACAACGAGCTGATCGAGATCCTCCTGCGCGGCACCGAGCAGGAGCGTCGCGACCTGTCGCTGCTGCCGAGCCTGGCGGTGCCGACCGAGAATGGTCGGAGCGTGGCGCTGTCGCAGATCGCCACGCTCGAATACGGTTTCGAAGAGGGCATCATCTGGCACCGCAACCGCCTGCCGACGGTCACCGTGCGCGCCGATATCTACGACGATTCGCTGCCGGCGACCCTGGTCGCGCAGATCGCCCCGACCCTGGAACCGATCCGCGCCGAGCTGCCGGACGGCTACCTGCTGGAGGTGGGCGGCACGGTAGAGGACGCGGCGAAGGGCCAGAGTTCGGTGAACGCCGGCGTGCCGCTGTTCATCGTGGTGGTGTTGAGCCTGCTGATGGTGCAGTTGCGCAGCTTCTCGCGGATGGCGATGGTATTCCTCACCGCACCGCTGGGCCTGATCGGCGTGACCCTGTTCCTGCTGCTGTTCCGCCAGCCGTTCGGCTTCGTGGCGATGCTCGGGACCATCGCCCTGGCCGGCATGATCATGCGCAACTCGGTGATCCTGGTGGACCAGATCGAACAGGACATCAGCCATGGACTGGATCGCTGGCACGCCATCATCGAGGCTACCGTGCGGCGTTTCCGGCCCATCGTGCTGACCGCGCTGGCGGCGGTGCTGGCGATGATCCCGCTGTCGCGCAGCGTGTTCTTCGGACCGATGGCGGTGGCGATCATGGGCGGGCTGATCGTCGCCACCGTGCTCACCCTGCTGTTCCTGCCGGCGCTCTATGCCGCCTGGTTCCGCGTGAAGAAGGACGAGGCGCCGGCCTGACGGGAGAAGGGGCCGGGGCGAACGCGCCCCGGCCGTCGACTCACCTGGCTGCGCCGAAGACCTTCTTGGCCAGGCCGGTGGCGGCCGCCGCCGGGTTCTGGCGGATGCTCTTCTCCTGCCTGGCGATCATCTCGAAGAGCCCGTCGAGGGCCTGTTCGGTGACATAACCCTCGACGTTGGCGCTCTTCGCATCGACCACCCCAAGGGTCGCCGCCTGGCTGGCGAAGGCGTTGTACTGCTTGACCAGGCCGACCTCGTCGGTGGCCTGCTTGACGATCGGCAGGAACTTCGCGCGCAGCTGTTCGCGGCTGGACTTGTCCAGGTATTCGGTGGCGGCGTCGTCGCCGCCCTTGAGGATGCCCTTGGCGTCGGTCACGGTCATCTTCTTCACCGCCTCCACCAGCAGGCCCTGGGCCTGCGGCACGGCGGCCTCGGCGGCGCGGTTCATGCTCGCCTCGAGCTGGTCGACCTGGGCGCCCATGCCGAACTGCTTCATCAGCTTCGCCGCCTTGCCCAGCTTGCCGGGCAGTTCGATGCGCACGTCCGGGTTGTTGTTGAAGCCGCCCGGCTGGCCAAGCTGGCGGATGGCAATCTGCGCGCCCTGGGTCAGGGCGTCCTTCAGGCCGCTGGAGGCGTCGTTCTGCGACAGGTCGGCGAGGGACAGGGCGAGAGCGTTGGCCGAGAGCAGCAGGCCGGCGCAGAGGGCAGTGAGTCGGAACATGACAGCGTCCTTGATGTGGAACGTACGGGGTATCCGGCCGCTCGTCGTGAGGTGGATCGGCAACCGGTTGCGAATAGGAGGTGGAGTGTACTGGAGGGAACCGCCGGTTCGCACCGGCGGCTTGCCGCTGCGTGCTTCAGCGCGCCGATTCGACCTGCACGCGATAGGGCTGCGGGTCGCTGCCGTCGAGTTTCACCGAGTGGCGGGTGGTGTTGATGAACAGCAACTGGCCGTTCAGCTCGATGCGCGCGCTCACTGCATAGCTGTGGCCCGGCTTGACCTGCTTCGGGTCGTACTCCAGGTGGAACGCCAGCGGCACCTGGCTGGTGATCTCGCGGGTCTGGCTGGCCAGTTGCACCGAGGGGGCGTCGGCCAGGGACACGTCTTCCAGGCTCACGCTCAGGCGCGCCGAGGGCGGCAGGGCGATACGCTCGCGGTAGAAGACCTCACCATCGAAGCTGGCGTTCGAAGTCGATTGCTGGGTACCGCAGCCGGCGAGGATGCTGGCGGCGAGCAGCAATGGCAGTTTTTTCATGGGAGCCTCCTTTCAGACGGAACAAAAAACGAGCGGGCCTCTGACCCGGGAAACCAGCATAGGTTGCCGGGCCGGAACAGGGAAAGGTCGCAGGATATTTCAGCGGAGCGGCGCCCGTCCCTCGCGGGGCGGGCGCCGGGTCTCAGTTGGCGGCTGCGTCGTTGCTTTCGGCGGCGGCTTCCTCGGCGGGACGCTCCAGCGCCACCTGGCGGATCGACAGGCGGATCTCCGCCGGCAGCACGCGCTTGGCGGCGCCTTCGGCCAGTTCGCCGAGCAGTTCGTGGTAGCTCAGTTTGCCGGCCTCGTCCTTGCGCAGCACACGCAGGTCGAGAAGGGTCTGGATGAAGTGGCGGAACAGGCTCTTGTCGAAGAACTCCGGGGCGTTCAGGCCATGCAGGATCGACAGGCGCTGGGCCATCACGGTGCAGAGGTTCTCCAGTTCCTCGGCGGTCAGGGCGTTCTGCCCGGCGTTGAGCAGCAGGGCGATGGCCATGTAGAAGCGCTGCAGGGTCTGGGTCACCGAACGAGCGAGGAGGATCAGCAGCACGTATTGCCGCGAGCTTGGCGCCGGGCGGATGAAGGTGTCGTTCTCCTGGCGCAGCAGGTCCTGTTCCACCAGGGCCGCCAGCCACTGGTCGATCACCGCGTCGAGTTCGTCCAGGCTCCAGCGGATGAACAGTTCCGCCTGCAGGTAGGGATAGAGCGCGCGGGCGAAGCGCAGCAACTGTTCGCGGCTGATCCGCGAGTTGCTCTGGAAGAAGCTGGCGATCAGCGCCGGCAGGGCGAAGACGTGGAGGACGTTGTTGCGGTAGTAGGTCGCCAGCACCGCGTTCTGTTCGTCGAGATAGAGGATGCGGCCCAGCGCGTCCTTCTGCTCGGCCAGCAGGTTCATGCTCTTCACGTACTCGATCAGGGCCTGGCCGTCGCCATCCGGCAGGGTCGCGCTGGGCGAGTAGGGCACCTTGCGCAGCAACGCCAGGTAGAGGTCGAGGATTCGCGCCAGGGCGCTTTCGTCGAGGGCCTGGCGGCTGGTGGAGAGCAGCGCCAGGGCGACCAGGTTGACCGGGTTGATCGCCGCCGCGTCGTTGAGGTGGCGGGCGACGTCCTTGGCCAGCAGGTTGGTGGTCTGCGGCAGCCAGTCGGGGCGGTATTCCGGGCCGAGGTCCTGGTCCTGCCAGTCCGGCTGGTGGCGGTCGAGGAACTGGTCGAGATGGATCGGCTCGCCGAAGTTCACCCAGACCTGGCCGAAACGCTGCTTCAGGGCACCGACCACCTTGAACAGGTCGAAGATCGACTCCTTCTTCTTGGTCGCGCCGCGCAGTTCGCCGAGGTAGGTGCGGCCTTCCAGCACGCGCTCATAACCGATGTAGACCGGCACGAAGACGATCGGCCGGCGCGAGTCTCGGAGGAAGCTGCGCAGGGTGATGGCGAGCATCCCGGTGCGAGGGTGGAGCATGCGCCCGGTGCGCGAACGGCCGCCCTCGACGAAGTACTCGGTGGAGAAACCGCGGGAGAACAGGGTATGCAGGTATTCGTTGAACACTGCGGTGTAGAGCTGGTTGCCCTTGAAGCTGCGGCGCATGAAGAAGGCCCCCCCGCGGCGCAGGATCGAGCCGATCACCGGCATGTTCAGGTTGATCCCGGCGGCGATGTGCGGCGGGGTCAGGCCGTTGCGGAACAACAGGTAGGACAGCAGCAGGTAGTCGATGTGGCTGCGGTGGCAGGGCACGTAGACGATCTCGTTGCCCTGGGCCACGTCCTGCACCCGTTCGATATGGTTGACCTTGACGCCTTCGTACAGCTTGTTCCAGAACCAGCTGAGGATGACTTCGAGGAAGCGGATCACCGGATAGGAGAAGTCCGAGGCGATTTCATTGGCGTAGCGCAGTGCGATGCCTTCGGCCTTTTCCTGGGATATCCGTTCGCTCTCGCATTCCTCGCTGATCGCCTGGCGTACCAGCGGCGCGCGCAGCAGGCCCTTGACCAGGTTGCGGCGGTGCGACAGGTCGGGACCGATCACCGCGGTCTTCAGGTTGCGGAAGTGCACCCGGAGGATACGGTTGACCATGCGCAGCGTGCGTTCGTGGCCCTTGCCCTGTTCCACCAGTTCGCGCAGGTGGATCGGCGCGGAGAACTGCACGCGGGTCTTGCGTCCGAGGATGAGGATGCGCGCCAGCTTGCGCAGGCGCCCGGTGACCGCCCAGTTGTCGGCGAACAGCAGCTTCCAGGGGCTCGATTCGCTGTCCGGCGATTGTCCCCAGAACACACTGACCGGAATGATCTGTGCGTCGTCGAGACCGTTCTGGCCGACCGCGGCGAGCATGCGCACCAGGGTCGGCGAGGCGCCGCGCTTATCCTGGCGGCCGAGCCAGTCGGGTTCGGGCGTCAGGTAGAAGAACGCCGCCGGCTCGATGGCGTCGCCTACCGCTACCGGCATCACCGGACGCGGCAGCCCGGCCTTGCGGCATTCGGTATCCACCACCGCGAGATCGCTGACCGAAGGCTGTTGCAGCACGTAGAGCACCGGCTTGCTGCGGTCGATCTTCAGGGTGAAGGCCGATTGGTTGATGGTTTCCGAGCGTACCCAGAGGTACAGCAGGCGGCGCAGGGCGCCAAAACCAAAGCGGCGGAAAGGGTAGCGGGGCATACGGTGTCTACTGGCAGTTGATCGGGACCCGGCGTGACGGGCGCGGCTAGTTTGCCGCAATCCCCGGAGGGCCGCAAAAGAACGCAACGCGTCCTACGGCGAACGGCGGCGAACAGGTTGCGAATGTAGAACCTTTGGCAGGCGGTCGGGTTCTGTCACGTTTTGCCAAGGTTCTCCCGGTGCCCCGTATTGCCAGGCGGCGGGGCGCTTCGGCTATAGTCCCTGCGCGTTTTTCGCGGCCCTGGCCGGACATGGCGGCGGCCGCCGGAACAGGTAGGGGACCATGATCGAAACAAGAAACCTCGGCAAACGCTTCGGCTCGCGGGTGGCGGTGGACGACCTGTCCTTCCAGGTGGAGACGGGGGAAGTACTGGGCTTCCTCGGTCCGAACGGCGCCGGCAAGTCCACCACCATGAAGATGCTCACCGGTTTCCTGGCGCCCAGCGCCGGCACCGCGAGCATCTTCGGCTTCGACATCCGCAACCGCACGCTGCAGGCGCAGCGGCTGATCGGCTACCTCCCGGAAGGTTCGCCCTGCTATGCGGAAATGACCGTACAGGGGTTTCTCGATTTCATCGCCGAGATCCGTGGCTACCGTGGTGCCGGCAAGCGCGAGCGGGTCGCGCGGGCACTGGGGCTGCTGGAGCTGGACGAGGTGCGCCGGCAGACCATCGAAACCCTCTCCAAGGGCTTCCGCCGGCGCGTCGGCCTGGCCCAGGCGATCCTCCACGAACCGCGGGCGCTGGTGCTCGACGAGCCCACCGACGGGCTCGATCCGAACCAGAAGCACCAGGTCCGCGAACTGATCCGCGGCCTCGCGCAGGAGCGCATCGTGATCATCTCCACCCATATCCTCGAGGAAGTCTCGGCGCTGTGCAGCCGCGCCCTGGTGATCGGCGGCGGGCGGCTGCTGGCGGACAGCACGCCGCTGGAGCTGGCCAGTCGCTCGCGCTACCACCAGGCGGTGACGCTCTACAGCGACGAGCCCCTGGATGCCGTGGCGCTGGCGGTGCTGCCGGGCGTGGCGGGTATCGAGGAGAACCCCGCCGAAGGCAGCCTGACCGTCCTGGCGCAGCCGGGCGCGGTGATCTTCCCCCAGGTCAGCGGGCTGGTCGCCGAGCGCGGCTGGCGGGTCCGCGAACTGGACGTGGAGCGCGGGCGGCTCGACGAGGTCTTCCGCAACCTGACCCGGGGGACGGCGGCATGAAGCAACTGCCGGTGATCTTCAAGCGCGAACTGGCGAGCTATTTCGCCACGCCGCTGGCCTATGTGTTCATCGTGATCTTCCTGGTCCTGGCGGGCGTGTTCACCTTCTACCTGGGCAACTTCTACGAACGCAACCAGGCCGACCTGGCCTCCTTCTTCGCCTTCCATCCCTGGCTCTACCTGTTCCTGGTTCCCGCGCTGGCCATGCGCCTGTGGGCGGAGGAGCGCAAGTCCGGCTCGATCGAGCTGCTGATGACCCTGCCGCTGACCCGCTTCGAAGCCGTGGCCGGCAAGTTCCTGGCTGCCTGGGCGTTCGCCGGTATCGCGCTGCTGCTGACCTTCCCCATGGTGCTCACGGTGAACTACCTGGGCGAGCCGGACAACGGTGCGATTCTCGCCGGCTACCTGGGCAGTTGGCTGCTGGCCGGCGGCTACCTGGCCATCGGTTCGTGCATGTCGGCCCTGGCGAAGAACCAGGTGATCGCTTTCATCCTCGCCGTGGCCGCCTGCTTCCTGTTCATGCTCAGCGGCTTTCCGCTGGTGCTCGATGCGTTCAGCCAGTGGGCACCGCAGTGGTTGCTCGATGCGGTGGCCTCGCTGAGCCTGCTGACCCGCTTCGATGCTGTCAGCAAGGGCGTCATCGACCTGCGCGACCTGCTGTATTTCGTCAGCCTGATCGTCGCCTGGCTGGCCGCCACGGCGGTGGCGGTCGACCTGAAGAAAGCCGAATGAGGGGGAGTCGATGAAACGCGTGTTGTCCTCTGGCGCCGGGCTGTTGCTGATCGCGCTGGCGTTCCTGGCCTTCAACATGGTCTCCGGCCTGCTGTTCAGCGGCGTGCGGCTCGACCTGACCGAGCAGAAGCTCTACACCATCAGTCCCGGAACCAAGCGGATCCTGGCCGGCCTCGACGAGCCGATCAACCTATACTTCTTCTATTCGGATAGCGGTGCCCGGGAACTGGTGCCGCTGCGCAACTACGCCAGGCGCGTCGAAGAACTGCTGCGTGCCTACGAGCGCGAGGCGAACGGCAGGATTCGCCTGCAGGTGATCGATCCCGAGCCGTTCTCCGAGAACGAGGACAAGGCCACCGAGTTCGGCCTGCAAGGAATTCCCCTGCAGCAGGGCGGCGACAACCTGTACTTCGGCCTGGCCGGCAGCAACGCCCTGGACGGAGTCCAGGTCATACCCTTCTTCCCGCTCGATCAGGAGGAGTTCCTCGAATACGACATCAGCCGCCTGGTGCAGACCCTGGCCCAGCCGCAGCGGCCGGTGGTCGGCCTGATGTCGTCGCTGCCGCTCAATGGCGGCTTCGACATGGCCAGCCGGCAACCGACCTCGCCGTGGATGGTCATGGAGGAAATCCGCCAGCAATTCGACCTGCGCAGCCTCAAGAGCGATGCCACGGAAATCCCGCCGGAGGTCTCGGTGCTGCTGCTGGTGCATCCCAAGCAGTTGCCCGAGCAGACGCTATACGCCATCGACCAGTTCGTCCTGCGCGGGGGCAAGCTGCTGGCGTTCGTCGACCCCTTCAGCGAGGCCGACAGCGGCAGCGATTTCGCCGCTACGCTGGATGGCGACAAGTCGTCCGACCTCGCGCCGCTGTTCGAGGCCTGGGGGCTGCGCCTGCTGCCGGGCAAGGTGCTCGGCGACGGCGCCTATGCGATGTCCATCAGTCTTGGCCGGGACCAGCGTCCGGCCCGGCATCCGGCCTGGCTCAGCTTGCCGCGCGAGGCGCTGGACCAGGACGACATCGCCACTGCCGGCCTGGAAAGCCTGACCCTGGCGACGCCCGGCATCCTCGAAAGGCTCTCCGGAGCGAGTACCAGCTTCACGCCTTTGCTGCAAAGCTCGACCCAGGCGATGCCGTTCGATGCCTCGCGCTTCGGCCTGCTGCGCGACCCCGGCGATCTGATGCGCGAGCTGCGCCCGAGCAGCCGGCGGCATACTCTCGCCGCCCGTATCCAGGGGCCGGCGAAGAGTGCCTTCGCGGAGGGCATCGAGGGGCATCGCGAAGGCCTGAAGGAGGCGCGCAACATCAATGTCATCGTCGTGGCCGATACCGACCTGCTCAGCGACCGCATGTGGGTCCAGGTGCAGGACTTCTTCGGCCAGCGCGTGCCGCAGCCCTGGGCCGACAACGGCGCGCTGGTGGTCAACGCGCTGGACAACCTGTCGGGTACCGACGCGCTGATCAGCGTGCGCTCCCGCGGCCGGTTCAGCCGGCCGTTCGTGGTGGTCGAGCGCCTGCAGCGCGAGGCCGAGACGAGCTTCCGGCAGAAGGAGGACCAGCTCAAGCAGCGCCTCGCCGATACCGAGCAGCAACTCGCCGCCCTCCAGCAGGGCACCGCCCCGGAGAAGGCCGTCGAACTGACGCCCGAACAGCAGGCCACGCTGCGCCAGTACATGCAGGAGAAGCTGCGCATCCGCAAGGAGCTGCGCGAGGTGCAGTACCAGTTGAACGCCGATATCGACGCACTGGGCCGCACCCTGAAGCTGGTCAATATCGCCCTGGTTCCCTCGTTGCTCACGGTCGGCGTGCTGCTCGGCTGGCTCTGGCGGCGCCGGCGCATGGCCCGGGGAGGGCATTGAAGCATGCGGCGCAATACGCTGATCGTCCTCCTGGCGCTGGTGGCGGCGCTGGCCGGAACCTTCGCCTGGCTGCAGCGCGAGCGCGCAGCCGAGGTACCTGCCTTGCCGGCGGCAGAGCGCTGGCTGCCGGAACTGGACAGCGCGACGCTGAATGGCCTGCACATGCAGTTTGCCGACGGTTCGCCGGATATCCGGGTCGAGCGGCGTGCGGGCGCGTGGGTCCTGCCGGCCAAGGCCGGCTATCCGGCCGATCGGCTACGCTTGTCGGCGCTGCTCGAGGCACTGGCAGAGGCGCGCAAGGTCGAGGCGAAGAGCGCCAACCCGAAGAACCACGCGCTGCTTGGCCTGGCGGAGCGTGGCGAGGGGCAGGCGCTACGCCTGAGCCTGCTGCGGCAGTCCGGCGAGCCTCTGGTGCTGCTGGTGGGCAAGGATGCGCAGCATGGCGGTAGCTTCGTACGACGACTGGGCGATCCGCAGGCCTGGCTGATCGACAAGCGCCTGCCGGTGCCGAACAACGAGCTGGAGTGGCTCGACCGGCGGATCGCCACGCTGCCCTTTGCCCGGGTACGCGAACTGCAACTGCGCTATCCGAAGGGCGAGCGCCTGGATCTCTATCGCGACGACGCCGGGCAGCCGAACCTGCAGGTCCGGCAGTTGCCCCCAGGGCGCAAGCTGGCCTATGAGGCAGCGGCCAACGGCGCGGCGGCGCTGTTCGCCGACCTGCGTTTCGCCGATGTAGCGCCGCTGGCGCAGGTGGGATTCAGACAGGCGCCATTGCTCCTGGCGTTCAGCCTGCGGACGTTTTCCGGAGCGCGTCTGGATGGCGAGATTCGGCGCCAGGGCGAGCAATACTGGTTGTTGCCGAAGAGCGTCGAGGGCTTCGCCGGTGGCGAGGTCGCCGCCCATCCTGACTGGGCCTATCGGATCGAAGAGGACCGCTACCGCGCCCTGGCCCGGCACCTGCCGGAACTGCTGGCGCGCTGAGCGGGCTCAGCCGGCGGTCTGGCCGGCCAGTTCGCGCATGCGTTGCAGAACGGCGTTCAGGCCGTTGCTGCGCGAGGGCGACAGTTGGCGGGAAAGACCCAGGCAGGTGAACCAGTCGTTGAGGTCCAGGCGCGCCAGTTCGCGGGTCTCGATGCCGTCGACCCGTGCCAGCAGCACCGCCAGCAGGCCGCGGATCAGGCGCGCGTCGCTGTCGGCACGGAAGCGCCAGTGGCCGTCGCGCTGCTCGCCGAGCAGCCAGACCAGGCTTTCGCAACCGTGCACGCGATGCTCTTCCCGGCGTTCGTGTTCCGCGAGCGGCGCCAGGCGCTCGCCCCATTGCAGCAGCAGGCGCGCACGCTGTTCCCAGCTGGCGGTGTGACCGAAGGCGTCCAGTGCCTCCTGGGCCTGTTCGGGGAGAACCGGGTTCATCGCAGCAACTCCAGTGAGCGGTCGAGGGCCAGGAAGAAGCGCTCCAGGTCGTCGGCATCGTTGTACAAGCCCAGCGAGACACGCAGGGCGCCGGGTACCTCGAGGCGTTGCAGCAGCGGCATCGCGCAATGGTGGCCGGCGCGCACCGCGATGCCCTGTTCGCCGAGCAGGTGGGCGAGATCGGCGACGTGCACGCCGTCGACGCAGAAGCTGGCCAGCGCCGCCTGCGGTTCGCCGAGCAGGCTGACGCCGTCGCGCGCCAGCAGGCCGGCGAGCAGGCGGGCGTGAAGGGCGCCTTCGTGGGCGGCGACTTCGGCTTCGTCCAGGGTAGCCAGCCAGTCGATGGTCGCCCCCAGGCCGATCGCCGCGGAAACCGCCGGGGTGCCTGCCTCGAAGCCGAGCGGGGCGGCATGGAAGCTGGCTTCGTGGAAGCCGGTGTGGCGTACCATCTCGCCGCCGAACTGCCAGTGCGCCAGTTGCTCCAGGGCCTGCGGGCGGCCCCAGAGCACGCCGACGCCGTCGGGGCCGTAGAGCTTGTGGCCGGAGAATGCGTAGAAGTCGCAGCCCAGGCCCGGTAGGTCGTGGCGTCCATGGACGCTGCCCTGGGCGCCGTCGACCAGGGTCCAGGCACCGCGCTCGCGGGCCAGTTGGATCAACTCCACCACCGGTTGCCAGGTGCCGAGAACGTTGGACAACTGGCTGATCGCCAGCAGGCGGGTACGCTCGCCGATGATATGGCGGGCCTGCTCCAGGTCGATCACCCCACGCTCGTCCAGCGGCAACACGCGCAGGACCAGGCCGCGGCGCAGGGCCAACTGTTGCCAGGGAAGCAGGTTGGCATGGTGTTCCAGGGCACTGACCAGCAGTTCGTCGCCAGGACGGAAATGCCGCTCCAGGCCATAGGCCACCAGGTTGATCGCCTCTGTGGTGCCGCGGGTGAACAGCACCTCGGCCGGGTTGCCGGCGTGCAGCCAGTGGGCGACGCGGCTGCGCGCGGCCTCGAAGGCCCGGGTGGCACGCTCGCCGGGGACATGTTGGGCGCGGTGGACGTTGGCGGCGCCGCCGAGGTAGTAGCCGTTCAGGGCGTCGAGTACGGCCTGTGGCTTCTGGGCGGTGGCGGCGCTGTCGAGGTAGGTCAGGCCTTCCGCGGCGAAGGCGGAAAAGGCCGGAAAGTCGGCGCGCCAGGGAGACGGCAGGGACATGGCGGACACTGTACGAGGACGGTTACAGGGGAAAGGGTAGCGCACCCGGCGGCGCTGGCGAGCGCCGCCGGGCGAGCGGGAAGGCGAGCTGGACTCAGTTGTGCGCGTGCAGCGCTTCGTTCAGCTCGATGGCGGTCTTGTTGGTCTTGCACTCCACCGCACCGTTCTGCGAGTTGCGGCGGAACAGCAGGTCGGGCTGGCCGGCCAGGTCGCGGGCCTTGACCACTTTCACCAGGGCGTTCTGCTCGTCGAGCAGGGCGACCTTGGTGCCGGCGGTGATGTACAGGCCGGCCTCGACGATGTTGCGATCGCCCAGCGGGATGCCGATGCCGGCGTTGGCGCCGATCAGGCAGCCTTCGCCGACGCTGATGACGATGTTGCCGCCACCGGAAAGGGTACCCATGGTCGAGCAGCCGCCGCCCAGGTCCGACCCCTTGCCGACGAACACTCCCGCGGATACGCGGCCTTCGATCATGCCCGGGCCTTCGGTGCCGGCGTTGAAGTTGACGAAACCTTCGTGCATCACTGTGGTGCCTTCACCGATGTAGGCGCCCAGGCGCACGCGGGCGGTGTCGGCGATGCGTACGCCGGCCGGGACCACGTAGTCGGTCATCTTCGGGAACTTGTCGACGGAGAAGACTTCCAGCAGCTTGCCCTTCAGTCGCGCTTCCAGTTGCAGTTCGGCCAGTTCGGCCAGGTCCACCGCGCCGATGTTGGTCCAGGCCACGTTCGGCAGGAGCGGGAAGATGCCGCTCAGGTTCACAGCGTGCGGCTTGACCAGGCGGTGGGAGAGCAGGTGCAGCTTGAGGTAGGCCTCCGGGGTGGAGGACGGCGCGGCGTCTTCCGCCAACAGGGTGGCGACCAGCGGCTTCTGGCTTTCCGCCAGGCGCGAGAGCAGGGCCGACTGAGCGGCGTCGATACCCTTCAGGGCGTCGGCCAACTGGTAGGCCTGCTGCGAAGTGAAGGTCAGTGCCTGGTTGCCGGCTGCGTAGCCAAGGATCGGTGCGACGGCGGCGACGATTTCGCTCGAAGGCTTGAGCAGCGGCAGCGCGTAGAACACTTCCAGCCAGGCTTCCTGGCGGTTCTGGGTGCCGACGCCGAAGGCCAGGCTGAACAGGGATTGCGACATGTGGGTTTCCTCGAAACGGAGTGGAACGGTCAGGCCGGACGGCGGCTGAGCAGCAGGCCCAGTCCCGCGCTGCCGAGCAGCGCGGCGCAACCGCGGTTGAACAGACGCCGGGCCCGCTGGCCGGCGAGCAGCCGGCCGAGGTGGAGCCCGGCATAGGAATAAAGGGCGATGGCCAGCCATTCGAGCAGCAGGAATGCCGCGCCGAGCTGGGCGAACTGGGCGCCCAGCGGTTGGCCGGGATCGACGAACTGCGGCAGGAAGGCGGTGAAGATCAGGATCGCCTTCGGGTTGCCCGCCGCCACCAGGAACTCCTGGCGCCCCAGGCGCCAGAGGCTGGGACGCGCCGGGCTGGCTTCGTTCGCCAGTGGCTGCGCATCGGTCCGCCACAATTGCACCGCAAGCCACAACAGGTAGGCAGCGCCGAGCAGCTTGATCGCCAGGAACAGCCAGGCCGAGGTGTGCAGCACCAGCGCCAGCCCGGAGGCGGCCAGGGCGAGCATGCCGGCGAATGCCAGCAGGCGCCCGCCGCCGGCCAGCGAGGCGGTGGCGAAACCGTGCCGCGCGGCGTTGTTCAGCGACAGCAGGTTGTTCGGCCCCGGCGCCAGGTTGAGGGCGAAGCAGGCGGGTACGAACAGGGCCCAGGCGATACTCATGCGGCCTCCGGCTCAGGCCAGCGCGGCGGCGTAGGCGTCGGGCTTGAAGCCGACCAGCGTCCTGCCGCCCAGCTCCAGCACCGGGCGCTTGATCATCGACGGCTGGGCCAGCATCAGCTCGATCGCCTTGGCTTCGTCGAGATCGGTCTTCTGCGCTTCGTCGAGCTTGCGGAAGGTGGTGCCGGCGCGGTTGAGGACGGTCTGCCAGCCGTGCTCCGCGCACCAGCGCCGCAGGTGTTCGCGGTCGATGCCGACGGCCTTGTAGTCGTGGAAGTCGTAGGCGACCTTGTGCTCGTCGAGCCAGGTCCGAGCCTTCTTCATGGTGTCGCAGGCTTTGATGCCGTAGAGAACGTAGGTCATTGCTTCTCCCGAGGCCCGGGTCTTCCCGGGCCCTGCCGATAGGTCGCCGAAAGGTGATCGCCGGATTATGCCACGTCGTTCCGCCCCTGTGCGGTCTCGGGGCTACCGCGCTCGGGAGCGGCGTGACGGCAGATAGCCGTGGACGGGCGGGCGGACAGGGAGGCGGGCCGTTTCCCTGGCCGGGAACGGAGAGAGCGCAGGTTGAACAGGTCGATTCGGCTCGCTGGAGAGCATCCTTACCGGTACTTTCGGAATGCACCGGTCCGCGCTGTACAATCCTTCCCCCGCCTAGGAGATTTTCCATGAGTTGCATCGGTCGCCAGATAGACCAATTGCGCCTGCAGATACCGGGCTTCGCCTGCAAGCCCGGCTGCCACGATTGCTGCGGGCCGGTTACCGCCTCGTCGGAAGAGATGGCCCGCCTGCCGGTGAAGAGCGAGGCCGAACACGACGCCGCCCTGGCCGAGTGGAACTGCGTCCATCTCGGACCGAACGGCTGCGAGGCCTATGAGGAGCGTCCGCTGATCTGCCGGCTGTTCGGCACCACGCCGAACCTGCCCTGCCCGGAAGGGCGGGGGCCCGAGGTGCCGGTGGCGGAGCAGGTGGAACGACAGGTGCACGCGCTGATCGCCAGCACTCGCCAGGTGCTGGTGTAGCGGCCTGCCCGCCGCTAGGTTTCCGCAGTCTCGGTCTCGATGGCGCGGGACTGCAGGGCCGCTTCGAAGGCTGGTTCGGGCGGCGTTTCCTCTAGGGGCATCGGCTCGTCCGCAGAGAGTTTCTGGAGAACCGCGGCGATCCGCTCGATGCTCTCTTCGAGCTCGAGCACCCGGTTGACCATGTACAGGATCATCTCCGGCGAACTCAGGTGCGCCAGCCGCATGGTCGCCTGCAAGTCGTCGTGGCGGTTGTCGCGGTCGGCCATCAGTGTCTCCGCCAGGCTCTTCAGCAACAGCATCTCGGCGCGCCTCATGGGCCGCTGCTCCGCGATTCCGCGGTAGGGGAAAAAGCTCGTTCCATCTCGCGACCTACCCGAAACGATTACATCCAAAGGTGTAATTCTACATTGCCATCACTTCGATCGTCGGACAATAGCCGCGTTCCAGACGCCTTGCACAGGTGACGAACGGGACTCGAAGCGGCCTGGTCTGCATGGCCGGGGTGAAGGGCGGGTTCTTTGATGCGGGGCGGCGGCCGTTTGGCGCAGGACAAAAAAAGCCCCGCCGGGTAGGCGAGGCTCAGGGGGAGAACAGCGTGCGGGGGCTCGCTGTCCGGGATGAATCGTCGTGGTGCGCTTAGCCGCAGGGCTGCTGCGGACCGCCGGTCATGCTCTCGACGCTGTCCAGCACGGCATGGCCCTTGCCGACCTTCTGCACGTCGTCGACGTCGCGCATGATGCTGCCGCCGTCGCTCATCTGGTTGCGGGTCTTGATCAGGTTGGTGGTGATGTCCAGCAGGCTGCGACCGGTAGCGATCAGGTCATTGGTGGCGCTGGGGGTGCAAGGGGTGTTGGCGGAGGCGACCTGGGCCTGGCCGGGTTGCCCGGGCTGGGTGGTGCGGTAGCCCTGGGTCAGTGCGTTCTGCTGGAGGCAGCCGGAGGTGGCGGCGAACATCGAGGCGAGCAGCAGTGCGGAAGTAAGTCCCTTGCTTGTCATGGCGGCATTCCTTTGTCTGAGTGGGCGCTGCACCCCGTACTCCTTCGGGGCGTCGTCCTGGCCGACGCTACGGCGGGCCTGGACTGAAGGGGAGTGTAGGAGCGTCTCGCACCGCTATGAAATAGCTCGGATGTACTAGTGCGGGAACCTTGGCCGGGCGCCCCGGTCGTCGCCGCGGAGGGGGCGGACGCGCGGGATAGAGCGGCGGGGCTAGGAAAGACCGTACGGATTGTGCGAATGTCGGATAGCTGCCTACCGATCGCGATGGTGCAATCGGCGCAGTCGCATCGTCCAGGGACGAAGCCGGAGATCCCCGCCCCCATGCAAACCGTGTACACCGTTCTGACCCTGCTGCTGGTCGTCGGCGCCACCCGCCTGGCTGCCCAGTTGCTGCCCTTGCCGCTACCGCTGATCCAGATCGCCGCCGGGGCCCTGCTGGCCTTGCCGTCCCTCGGGCTGCACATTGCCCTCGACCCGGAGCTGTTCCTCTTCCTGTTCATTCCGCCGCTGCTGTTCGTCGACGGCTGGCGCATTCCCAAGCGGGAAGTCTGGCGGATGCGCTGGCCGATCCTGATGATGGCGTTCGGCCTGGTGTTCTTCACCGTGGTCGGCGCCGGCTATTTCATCCATCTGCTGATCCCGGAAATTCCCCTGGCGGCTTCCTTCGCCCTCGCCGCCGTGCTGTCGCCCACGGACGCCCTGGCGGTCTCGGCGATCACCCAGGGGCGGTTGCCCAAGCGCCTGATGCACCTGCTGGAGGGCGAGGCGCTGATGAACGATGCCTCTGGCCTGGTGGCATTCAAGTTCGCCATCGCCGCGGCGATGACCGGCGTGTTCTCGCTGGTGGACGCCAGCCTCAACTTCCTCCTGGTCGCGGTCGGCGGCCTGGCCATCGGGGTGTTCCTCAGTTGGTCGCTGGGCCGCATCCGTGCCTGGATGATCTCCCGTGGCTGGGACGACCCGGCGACCCACGTGGTACTGATGCTGTTGCTGCCGTTCGCCTCCTACATGGTGGCGGAACACCTGGGCGTCTCCGGGATTCTCTCGGCGGTGGCGGCCGGCATGATGCAGAGCTGGGTCGACCTGCTGCCGCGGCAGACTTCCACGCGCCTGCTCAACCGTAGCGTCTGGTCGATGCTGGAGTTCGCCTTCAACGGCGTGGTGTTCCTGCTGCTCGGCCTGCAGTTGCCGGACATCATGAAGTCGGTGGCCAACCACCACGGCGACCTGCTCTGGCGTTCCTCGCTGCTGCTGGCCTACGTGGCGGCGATCACCGCCGTGCTGATGCTGATCCGCTACGGCTGGGTCTATGGCTACTGGAAGCTGTCGCTGCGCATCGATCGCTGGCGCGGCAAGAGCCCGCCCGGGCTGAGCGGCATCTCCCTGCGTCGTCTCTCCGCCCTCAGTGCATTGAGCGGCGTGCGCGGTGCGGTGACCCTGGCGGCGGTGCTGTCGGTGCCGATGAGCCTGATGGACGGCAGCGCCTTCCCGCAGCGCGACCTGATCATCTTCATCGCCACCAGCGTGATCCTGATTTCCCTGATCGGCGCGACCATCGGCCTGCCGCTGCTGCTGCGCGGGCTGCCGGCGAGCAACAATGGCGCCCACGAGCGCGAGCGGCGCGAGGCCTGGCGCAAGACCGCGGAGGCGGCGATCCGCGCCCTGGAGAGCGAGGAACTGCCACAGGTGGAAGGCAACGACGCGGCGAATACTTCGCGGGTCGCCGAGGCGCGCGCGCAGATCATGGCCGAATACCGCCAGTCGCTGGATACCGCACCGACCACCGATGAGGCCCGCGACCAGGCCCAGGCCCTGGAGATCGCCGACAAGGCCTTGCGCCTGAAGGCGTTGCGCGCGCAGCGCCTGGAACTGTACCGGCAGCGGCGTAACAACGAGATCGACGACGAGACCCTGGGCGATATCCTGCGCGAGCTGGACCAGCAGGAAAGCTGGCTGACCAATCGCTTCGCCCGCTGGGTGTGAACGAAAAAGGGATCGCGGTGGCGATCCCTTTTCGTTTCTCCGCGCAGGCTTCAGCGCGCCCGCAGGTAGTCGCGGATGCGCTCGGCGGCTTCGACGCACTCGGCCAGCGGTGCCACCAGGGCCATGCGCACGCGGTTGGCGCCGGGGTTCTCGCCGTCCACCTCGCGCGACAGGTAGGAACCCGGCACCACCGTCACGTGCTGCTGCTCGAACAGTTCGCGGGTGAATACGGTGTCGTCCACCGGGGTGCGTGCCCACAGGTAGAAACTGCCGTCCGGGCGTTGTACGTCGAGCACGCCGTCGAGGATCGCCAGCACGGCGTCGAATTTCTCGCGGTAGAGGCTGCGGTTGGCGCGCACATGGACCTCGTCGTTCCAGGCGGCGATGCTCGCCAACTGGGTCTGCACCGGCATGGCGCAGCCGTGGTAGGTGCGGTAGAGGAGGAATTTCTTCAGGATCTCCGCGTCGCCGGCGACGAAGCCCGAGCGCAGGCCGGGCAGGTTGGAGCGCTTGGACAGGCTGTGGAACACCACGCAGCGGCTGAAGTCCGTGCGGCCCAGCTCGGCGCAAGCGTTGAGCAGGCCGGGCGGCGGGGCGTTTTCGTCGAAGTAGAGTTCGCTGTAGCACTCGTCGGCGGCGATCACGAAGTCGTAGCGGTCGGCCAGGGCGATCAGCTTCTTCAGGGTCTCCAGCGGTACCAGGGCCCCGGTGGGGTTGCCCGGCGAGCAGAGGAAGAGAATCTGGCAACGCTGCCAGGTCGCCTCGTCGACCGCGTCGAAGTCGGGGTTGAAGCCGTTTTCCTCGCGGCAGGGCAGGTAGTGCGGCACGGCTCCGGCGAGCAGCGCCGCGCCTTCGTAGATCTGGTAGAACGGGTTCGGGCTGACCACCAGGCCGGGCGCCTCGCCGGGCTCGCTGCGGCGGACCACGGTCTGGGTGAAGGCGAACAGCGCCTCGCGGGTACCGTTCACCGGCAGTACGTGGCGCGCCGCATCCAGCCAGCCGGCCGGCACCGAGAACCGCCGCTCGCACCAGCGCGCGATGGCTTCGCGCAGGGCCGGCAGGCCGAGGGTGGTCGGGTAGACCGCGAGCTGGTCCAGGTTCTCCGCCAGGGTCTCGGCGACGAAGCTCGGCGAGCGGTGCTTGGGCTCGCCGATGGACAGCGCGATCGGCTTCAGCGTCGCGGGCGGCCGGGCGTCGCCGAGCAGGGCGCGGAGCTTCTCGAAGGGGTAGGGCTGGAGGTTGTCGAGTGCGGTATTCATGGTGTTGGCAAGGCTTCTCAGAAGTTTATCCGGGTGGGCAGGGTGTCCCGTTCGTTGTCTTGTGACAGCTGTTCTACCAGGGCGGCCTGCAGGCGTTTGCACAGGTCGGGGTCGGCGAGCGGCTGGTTGCGCGCATCGGTGATGTAGAAGACGTCCTCCACGCGCTCGCCGAGGGTGGCGATCTTGGCGTTCTGCACCGACAGGTCGAAATCCAGGAAAATGCCGCCGATCCGCGCCAGCAGGCCGGGGCGGTCGGGGGCGATGACCTCGAGCACCGAGACCTGGCGCAGCGCGTCGGTGGAGATGGTCACCTGCGGGGCGAAGGCGAAGTGCTTGAGCTGGCGCGGCACCCGGCGCTGGATGATGGTCGGGTAGTCGTCGGGGTTCTTCAGTGCGTCGATAAGCCCCTCGCGGATCTCGGCGATGCGCTCCGGGTTGTTGCCGATGGAGTCGCCGTCGGCGTCGAGCACGATATAGGTATCGAGGGTGAACTGGCTGGTGGAGGTGATGATCCGCGCGTCCTGGATGCTCAGGTTTAGCTGGTCCATGGCGGCCACGGTGACCGCGAAGAAATCGTGCTGGTCGGCGGCGTAGATGAAGATCTGCGAACCGCTCTCGAACTCTCGCTGGGTGGTTTCCTTGATCAGCACCAGCGGCGTGCCGTCGTCCGGGTGCTGGAGGATCGCCTCGGTGTGCCAGGCCACGTCGCCGGCGGTGTGGCGCAGGAAGTAGTCGTCGCCGAGCTGGCTCCATAACTGCTCGGCATCGTCCTGGTCGATGCCGTTGCGTACCAGTTGGTCGAGGGCCGCGGTCTGCGTCTGGCGGATCTGCTCCTCGCGGTCCACCGGGTTCTCCAGGCCGCGGCGCAGGGCGCGCTTGGTCTCGGTGTAGAGCTGCCGGAGGAGGCTGGCGCGCCAGGAGTTCCAGAGCGTCGGGTTGGTGGCGTTGATATCGGCCACGGTGAGCACGTACAGGTAGTCGAGGTGGGTCTGGTCGCCGACCAGTTGGGCGAAATCGAAGATCACCTGCGGGTCGGAGAGGTCCTTGCGTTGCGCGGTGGTCGACATCACCAGGTGGTTCTGCACCAGCCAGGACACCAGTTGGGTGTCCCAGGGCGGCAACTGGTGGCTCTGGCAGAAGGCTTCGGCGTCCACCGCGCCGAGTTCCGAGTGGTCGCCGCCACGGCCCTTGGCGATGTCGTGGTAGAGACCGGCGATGTAGATCAGTTCCGGCTTGGGCAGACGATCGATGATCTTGCTCGCCAGCGGATATTTCTCGGCCATCTCCGGCCGATTCAGCTTGCGCAGGTGCTTGATCAGGTTGAGGGTGTGCGCGTCCACCGTATAGATATGGAACAGGTCGTGCTGCATCTGCCCGATGATATGGCCGAACTCCGGCAGGTAGCGGCCGAGGATGCCGTAGCGGTTCATCCGCCGCAGGTTGCGGTGGATACCCTGGCTGCTCTTGAACAGCTCGATGAACAGGCTGGTGTTGCGGATGTCGTGGCGGAACTCGTCGTCGATCAGGTGTCGGCTGTCGCGCAGCAGGCGGATGGTGTCGGCACGCACGCCCTTGATTTCCGGGTGCTGGGCCATCAGCACGAAGATTTCCAGGAGGGCGAACGGGGTGCGCTTGAAGACGTTCGGGTGCGTCACCTCGATGTAGCCGTCGCGCAACTGGAAGCGACTGTTCAGTGGCTGGATCTGCACCGGCTGCTCGCAGGGCAGGATGACTTCCTCGAAGTGCTGGATGATCAGGTCGTTCAGCTCGGAGATCGCCATCACCACCCGGTAGTACTTCTGCATGAAGCGTTCGACCGCCAGCTTGACGTCGTTGTCTTCATAGCCGAACAGGCGGGCGATGCTGCGTTGGTGATCGAACAGCAGGCGATCTTCGGCGCGCCCGGCGAGCATGTGCAGGGCGTAGCGGACCCGCCAGAGGAACTCCTGGCTGGAGGCCAGCATGCTGCACTCGCTTTCCACCAGGAAACCTTCGCGCACCAGGGCGTGCAGGTTGAGGCTGCCGAACTGGCGGCGGGCCATCCAGAGGATGGTCTGGATGTCGCGCAGGCCGCCGGGGGAGCCCTTGACGTTGGGCTCGAGGTTGTACTCGGTGTCGTTGTACTTGGCGTGGCGGCGCTGCTGTTCGTGGCGCTTGGCCAGGAAGAACTCCTTGCTCGGCCACATGTGCGCGCTGCCGGTAACCCGCAGCATGCGCTGGCGCAGGCTGTCCGGGCCGCAGATGGTGCGGCATTCCATGAGGGTGGTGATCACCGTCAGGTCGGCGCGCGCTTCCTCCGCGCACTGCTGCACCGAGCGCACGCTCTGGCCGACTTCCAGGCCGATGTCCCAGAGCAGGGTGAGGAAACCTTCGATCGGTTCGCGGAAGCTCTCCTGGTCCTCGCTGTCGAGGAGGATCAGCAGGTCGACGTCGGAGTAGGGGTGGAGTTCGCCGCGGCCGTAGCCGCCCACGGCGACCAGGGCGATGTCGGCGTCGTCTCCCCAGTCGAAGCGCTGCCAGGCCTGTTGCAGGATCTGGTCGACGCACCAGGCGCGATCTTCGATCAGGCGGCGAATGTCGCGGCCGCTGTTGAAGCGGTTGTCGAGCACTTCGCGGAATTGCCGGATGGCCTTCTTGAAGGCGGCGATCGGGCTGGACTTCAAGGCCAGTTCCGCCTGGAACTGCCCGCGATCGAACAATTCGGGATCCACCTGCGGCATGCGGCCTTCCTTTATCTGCTAGCGGTTGGGTTCGATACGCGGGCGCCCCGTCTTGGTGCGTTTTTGCGCTGTATTGGTGCGCGCGCTGCGCCGAATCGGGGCGTCGGCCCCGCCGGAATGGGGCGGGGCGTCGAGGCGCACGGCTGGCAGCAAAAGCCGGGCCGGATCAGGCTGCCGAGGTGCGCGGGAAGGTTTCGTCGTTGCGCAGGGTGAGGATCTCGTAGCCATCGGCGGTGACCAGCACGGTGTGCTCCCATTGCGCGGACAGCTTGCGGTCCTTGGTGATCGCGGTCCAGCCGTCGCCGAGCAGGCGGGTCTCCGGGCGGCCCTGGTTGATCATCGGCTCGATGGTGAAGATCATGCCTTCCTTCAGCTCGATGCCGGTACCCGCACGACCGTAGTGGAGGACCTGCGGCTCCTCGTGGAACACCTTGCCGATGCCATGGCCGCAGTATTCGCGGACCACCGAGAAGCCGTTCTTTTCCGCGTGCTTCTGGATGATTTCGCCGATATCGCCCAGGTGCGCGCCCGGACGCACCACGGAAATGCCCTTGTACATGCATTCCTGGGTAATCTGGCAGAGGCGGTCGGCCCATTCCGGGGTCTTGCCGACCAGGAACATCTTGCTGGTGTCGCCGTGGTAGCCGTCCTTGATGACGGTGATGTCGACATTGAGGATGTCGCCTTCCTTCAGCGGCTTCTCGTTGGGGATGCCATGGCAGACCACATGGTTGATCGAGGTGCAGATCGACTTGGGAAAGCCCTTGTAGTTCAGCGGGGCGGGAATCGCCTTCTGCTCGTTGACGATATAGTCGTGGCAGATGCGGTCCAGCTCCTCGGTGGTCACGCCGGGCTTGATGTGTTCGCCGATCATTTCCAGCACTTCGGCGGCCAGGCGGCCGGCGATGCGCATCTTCTCGATATCGTCCGGCGTCTTGATGGTGACGGTCATGCGAATTCTCTTCGGGCGTGCAAGCACGCATGAATAATAAGGAATACGCGATTCTAGCAGACCTGACCGACCGATCTACTCCCGCCCGGCCATCCGCGGCGGGTTTCACTGCGTCCACGGTTATGGTATAAAGCGCCCCGCTCCGAGGCTGCGGCCTTTTCCGGAGCACAAACCCACACATGCATCGACACGATGGCCTGGGTGCCCGCAAGGGTTGGTCATTGGGATGCGTGGAGGCCTAACCCGACTTATCGAGGAACTATCATGTCCCAAGTCAACATGCGCGATATGCTGAAGGCCGGTGTGCACTTCGGCCACCAGACCCGTTACTGGAACCCGAAAATGGGCAAGTTCATTTTCGGCGCGCGCAACAAGATCCATATCATCAACCTCGAAAAGACCCTGCCGATGTTCAACGAGGCCCTGACCTTCGTTGAGCGCCTGGCCGCTGGCAAGAACAAGATCCTGTTCGTCGGCACCAAGCGTTCCGCCGGCAAGATCGTTCGCGAGGAAGCCGCTCGTTGCGGTATGCCGTACGTCGACCATCGCTGGCTGGGCGGCATGCTCACCAACTACAAGACCATCCGTCAGTCGATCAAGCGCCTGCGCGACCTGGAAACCCAGTCCCAGGACGGCACCTTCGACAAGCTGACCAAGAAAGAAGCCCTGATGCGCAGCCGTGACCTCGAGAAGCTCGAGCGCAGCCTGGGCGGCATCAAGGACATGGGCGGCCTGCCGGACGCTCTGTTCGTGATCGACGTCGACCACGAGCGCATCGCCATCACCGAAGCCAACAAGCTGGGCATCCCGGTCATCGGCGTTGTCGATACCAACAGCAGCCCGGAAGGCGTCGACTATGTAATTCCCGGTAACGATGATGCCATCCGCGCCGTGCAACTCTACCTGAACTCGATGGCCGAAGCGGTAATCCGCGGCAAGCAGGGCGCTGCCACCAGCGCCGACGAGTTCGTCGAGGAAGCGCCGGCCGAATCCGCCGAAGGCTGATTCCGGGACGTTCAGACGTCCGACGGTGCGCAGGAAGGGGGCTAGGCCCCCTTTTTGCCACCTTTGAGTTTCTGCCCGGCAGGCCGGGCACAAAGGTTTTTTGAGAGCTACCACTCAAGAGGATTTCGAAATGGCAGAAATTACTGCAGCCATGGTTAAAGAACTGCGCGAGCGTACCGGCTTGGGCATGATGGAGTGCAAGAAGGCGCTGACCGCCGCTGGCGGCGACATCGAGAAGGCCATCGACGACATGCGCGCTGCCGGTGCGATCAAGGCTGCCAAGAAGGCCGGCAACATCGCCGCCGAAGGCTCGATCGCCGTCAAGATCGCTGCCGACAACAAGGCCGCCGTGATCATCGAAGTCAACTCCCAGACCGACTTCCTGGCCCTCCAGGACGACTTCAAGGGCTTCGTCGCCGAGAGCCTGGAAAAGGCCTTCAACGAGAAGCTGACCGACGCCGCTCCGCTGGTCGAAGCGCGTGAGGAAGCTCGTCTGGCCCTGGTCGCCAAGACTGGCGAGAACGTCAACATCCGCCGCCTGACCCGCGTCGAGGGCGACGTGGTCGGCGCCTACCTGCACGGCCACCGCATCGGTGTCGTGGTCAACCTGAAAGGCGGCAACCCGGAACTGGCCAAGGACATCGCCATGCATGTCGCCGCCAGCAACCCGCAGTTCCTGAGCGCTTCGGAAGTTTCCGAAGAAGCGATCGCGAAAGAGAAGGAAATCTTCCTGGCGCTGAACGCCGACAAGATCGCCGGCAAGCCGGAGAACATCGTCGAGAACATGGTCAAGGGCCGCATCAGCAAGTTCCTCGCCGAAGCGAGCCTGGTCGAGCAGCCTTTCGTGAAGAATCCGGAAGTGAAGGTCGGCGACCTGGCCAAGCAGGCCGGCGCCGAAATCGTTTCCTTCGTTCGTTACGAAGTGGGCGAAGGCATCGAGAAGGCCGAAGTGGACTTCGCTGCCGAAGTTGCCGCTCAAGTAGCCGCCACCAAGCAGTAACAAAGACGGTTTCGACTGTCGCCCCGGAAGAGGCTGCCCGCTGATGCGTGCGGCCTCTTCGTCAAATGGGGAAGCGTTCGGGGCAGCTTCCGCGTTGCCGGCCCGCTCGGCGGGCTCGCACGCAACGCAGGCGCAAAGTCGTCTCCGCCCACGACGGCCCGGCCGTCACGTATTTTTATCGCCGCAGGAGAAAAGGTCATGGCTCAGCAACTGAGCGCTCGTCAACCTCGCTATAAACGCATTCTTCTAAAGTTGAGCGGCGAAGCCCTGATGGGCTCGGAGGAGTTCGGCATCGATCCCAAGGTGCTGGACCGCATGGCGCTGGAAATCGGCCAGTTGGTCGGGATCGGCGTGCAGGTCGGCCTGGTCATCGGCGGCGGCAACCTGTTCCGCGGCGCGGCGCTGTCCGCGGCCGGCATGGACCGGGTGACCGGCGACCACATGGGTATGCTGGCCACCGTGATGAACGGCCTGGCGATGCGCGATGCGCTGGAACGCTCGAACATCCCCGCGCTGGTGATGTCGGCGATCTCCATGGTCGGCGTGACCGACCACTACGACCGCCGCAAGGCCATGCGCCACCTCGGCGGTGGCGAGGTGGTGATCTTCTCCGCCGGTACCGGCAACCCGTTCTTCACCACCGACTCGGCGGCATGCCTGCGCGCCATCGAGATCGACGCCGACGTGGTCCTTAAGGCTACCAAGGTCGATGGCGTGTACACTGCCGACCCGTTCAAGGACCCGAATGCCGAGAAGTTCGAGCGCCTGACCTATGATGAAGTGCTCGACCGCAAGCTCGGCGTGATGGACCTGACCGCCATCTGCCTGTGCCGTGACCAGAACATGCCGCTGCGGGTGTTCAACATGAACAAGCCGGGCGCATTGCTGAATATTGTTGTTGGTGGTGCCGAAGGCACCCTGATCGAGGAGGGTTGAGAATGATCAACGAGATCAAGAAGGAAGCGCAGGAGCGCATGGGCAAGACCCTGGAAGCGCTGGGCCATGCCTTCGCGAAGATTCGCACCGGTCGCGCGCATCCGAGCATCCTGGATAGCGTGATGGTTTCCTATTACGGGGCCGATACGCCGCTGCGCCAGGTCGCCAACGTCACCGTGGAAGACTCTCGTACCCTGGCCCTGGCCGTGTTCGACAAGAGCATGATCCAGGCGGTCGAGAAGGCCATCATGACCTCCGACCTGGGGCTCAACCCGGCCACCGCCGGCACCACCATCCGCGTACCGATGCCGGCCCTGACCGAGGAGACCCGCAAGGGCTACACCAAGCAGGCGCGTGCCGAGGCCGAGCAGGCGCGGGTTTCCGTGCGCAACATCCGTCGCGATGCGCTGGCCCAGCTGAAGGACCTGCAGAAGGAAAAGGAAATCAGCGAGGACGAAGAGCGCCGCGCCGGCGACGACGTGCAGAAGCTGACCGACAAGTTCATCGGTGAGATCGAGAAGGCACTGGAAGCCAAAGAAGCGGACCTCATGGCTGTCTGAGGCCGGGCTGACGTCATGGAAAAGACCCGGAAGGATGTGTGCGTGCCACGCCACGTGGCCATTATCATGGACGGTAACAATCGCTGGGCGAAGAAGCGTCTTCTGCCCGGCGTCGCCGGCCACAAGGCCGGTGTCGATGCCGTCAGGGCGGTGATCGAGGTCTGCGCCGAGGCAGGGGTCGAGGTCCTCACCCTGTTCGCGTTCTCCAGCGAGAACTGGCAGCGTCCGGCGGACGAAGTCAGCGCGCTGATGGAGCTGTTTCTCGTGGCCCTGCGCCGCGAGGTGCGCAAGCTCGACGAGAACGGCATCCGCCTGCGCATCATCGGCGATCGCACGCGTTTCCATCCGGAGTTGCAGGCGGCCATGCGCGAAGCGGAAGCCGCCACCGCCGGCAATACCCGTTTCCTTCTCCAGGTCGCCGCCAACTACGGCGGCCAGTGGGACATCGTCCAGGCCGCACAGCGCCTGGCGCGCGAGGTCCAGGGCGGGCACCTGGCGGCGGACGATATCTCCGCCGAACTGCTCCAGGGCTGCCTGGTGACCGGCGACCAGCCGCTGCCCGACCTGTGCATCCGCACCGGCGGCGAGCATCGCATCAGCAATTTCCTCCTCTGGCAGCTGGCCTACGCCGAGCTGTATTTCTCCGACCTGTTCTGGCCCGACTTCAAGCACGCGGCGATGCGGGCTGCCCTGGCGGATTTCTCCAAGCGCCAGCGCCGCTTCGGCAAGACCAGCGAGCAAGTCGAGGCCGAGGCCCGTCCGTCATGCTGAAACAACGGATCATCACGGCGCTGGTGCTCCTGCCCATCGCGCTGGGTGGTTTTTTCCTTCTCGAAGGGGCGTTCTTCGCCCTGTTCATCGGCGCGGTGGTAAGCCTGGGGGCCTGGGAATGGGCGCGCCTGGCCGGCTATGAACAACAGTTCGGCCGCGTTGCCTACGCGGCGACGGTCGCCGTGCTGATGGTCGCCCTCTACCATCTGCCGCAGCTTGCCGGAGCCGTGCTGCTGCTGGCGTTGGTCTGGTGGACGCTGGCCACCGTGCTGGTGCTCTCCTACCCGGAAAGCGTCGGCTACTGGGGCGGACGCTGGCGCCGCCTGGGCATGGGCCTGCTGATCCTGTTGCCGGCCTGGCAGGGGCTGGTCCTGCTCAAGCAGTGGCCGTTGGCCAATGGCCTGATCATCGCCGTGATGGTGCTGGTCTGGGGCGCGGATATCGGCGCCTACTTCTCCGGCAAGGCCTTCGGCAAGCGCAAGCTGGCGCCGCGGGTCAGCCCCGGCAAGAGCTGGGAAGGCGTTTACGGCGGCCTGGCGGCCAGCCTGGCGATCACCCTGGCGGTCGGCCTCTACCGCGGCTGGTCCCTCGGCGCGCTGCTCCTGGCCCTGCTCGGCGCGGCGCTGGTGGTGTTCGTCTCGATCGTCGGCGATCTCACCGAAAGCATGTTCAAGCGCCAGTCCGGAATCAAGGACAGCAGCAACCTGCTGCCCGGCCACGGTGGCGTGCTGGATCGCATCGACAGCCTGACGGCCGCCATCCCGGTATTCGCGGCCCTGCTCTGGGCCGCCGGCTGGGGTGCGCCATGAGACGACCGCAGCGGATCAGCGTGCTCGGCGCGACCGGCTCGATCGGCCTGAGC
This sequence comes from Pseudomonas sp. HMSC066A08, assembly GCF_001813025.1. NCBI lineage: Bacteria > Pseudomonadati > Pseudomonadota > Gammaproteobacteria > Pseudomonadales > Pseudomonadaceae > Pseudomonas > Pseudomonas sp. HMSC066A08. The sequence goes on along the minus strand of NZ_KV811348.1, from coordinate 499,197 downwards.
ACCCTGGACGTCGTCCAGCGTCATCCCGATCGTTACGAAGCCTTCGCCCTGACTGGCTTCAGCCGCCTGGCCGAACTCGAGGCGCTGTGCCTCAGGCACCGTCCCGTCTATGCGGTGGTGCCGGAGCAGGCCGCGGCGATTGCCTTGCAGGGCTCGCTGGCCGCGGCGGGTATCCGCACCCGGGTGCTGTTCGGCGAGCAGGCGTTGTGCGAAGTGGCCAGCGCGCCCGAAGTGGACATGGTAATGGCGGCCATCGTCGGCGCCGCCGGGCTGCCGTCGACCCTGGCGGCCGTCGAGGCCGGCAAGCGCGTGCTGCTGGCCAACAAGGAAGCACTGGTGATGTCCGGCGCGCTGTTCATGCAGGCGGTCAAGCGCAGCGGCGCGGTGCTCCTGCCGATCGACAGCGAGCACAACGCGATCTTCCAGTCGCTGCCGCGCAATTATGCCGATGGCCTGGAGCGGGTCGGCGTGCGCCGGATCCTCTTGACCGCCTCCGGCGGCCCGTTCCGCGAGACGCCGCTGGAGCAACTCGCCTCGGTGACGCCGGAGCAGGCTTGTGCGCACCCGAACTGGTCGATGGGGCGGAAGATTTCCGTCGATTCCGCCAGCATGATGAACAAGGGGCTCGAACTGATCGAAGCGTGCTGGCTGTTCGACGCCCAGCCGAGCCAGGTCGAGGTGGTGATCCACCCGCAGAGCGTGATCCACTCGATGGTGGACTACGTCGACGGTTCGGTGATCGCCCAGCTCGGCAATCCGGACATGCGCACGCCGATTTCCTATGCCATGGCCTGGCCGGAGCGAATCGATTCCGGCGTTTCGCCGCTGGATATGTTCGCCGTCGGTCGCCTGGATTTCCAGCGCCCCGACGAGCAGCGCTTCCCCTGCCTGCGCCTGGCGAGCCAGGCCGCGGAAACCGGCGGCAGCGCCCCGGCCATGCTGAATGCCGCGAACGAGGTGGCCGTGGCCGCATTTCTCGAGCGGCACATCCGCTTCAGCGACATCGCGGTTATCATCGAGGACGTGCTGAACCGCGAGGCGGTGACCGCAGTCGAATCGCTCGATCAGGTCCTGGCCGCCGATCGCCGCGCGCGTTCGGTCGCCGGGCAATGGTTGACCCGGCACGCCGGCTAGTCTTCGGACGGCCTGGAGGTAGGAGATGAGTGCGCTTTACATGATCGTCGGCACCCTGGTAGCCCTGGGTGTGCTGGTGACGTTCCACGAATTCGGCCACTTCTGGGTCGCGCGACGCTGCGGGGTGAAGGTCCTGCGCTTCTCCGTCGGCTTCGGCACGCCGCTGGTGCGCTGGCACGACCGGCACGGCACCGAGTTCGTGGTGGCGGCCATTCCGCTGGGCGGCTACGTCAAGATGCTCGACGAACGCGAGGCGGAAGTACCGGCCCATCTGCTCGAACAGTCCTTCAATCGCAAGACGGTCCGTCAGCGGATCGCCATCGTCGCGGCTGGTCCCATCGCCAATTTCCTACTGGCGATTCTGTTCTTCTGGGTCGTCGCCCTGCTCGGTAGCCAGCAGGTACGCCCGGTCATCGGTTCCGTGGCGCCGGAGAGCCTGGCCGCCCAGGCCGGCCTGGAGGCCGGGCAGGAGCTGCTGGCGGTGGATGGCGAGCCCGTCACCGGCTGGAACGGGGTCAACCTGCAGCTGGTTCGCCGTCTCGGCGAGAGCGGTACGCTGGAAGTGCGGGTGCAGGAAAAAGGCTCGAATGTCGACTCCACCCACCAGGTGCGTCTGGATGGCTGGCTGAAGGGCGAGGACAATCCCGATCCCATCGCCTCGCTGGGCATCCGGCCCTGGCGGCCGGCCTTGCCGCCGGTGCTGGCCGAGCTCGACCCCAAGGGGCCGGCCCAGGCCGCCGGGCTGAAGCTCGGCGACCGCTTGCAGAGCATCGATGGCATCGCCGTCGACGACTGGCAGCAGGTGGTGGATAGCGTCCGTGCCCGTCCCGGGCAGCGCGTCCAGCTCAAGGTTCTGCGCGACGGCGAAGTGCTGGATGTTGCCCTGGAGCTGGCGGTGCGTGGCGAGGGCAAGGCCCGGAGCGGCTACATGGGGGCGGGGGTCGCCGGTACCGAATGGCCGGCGGAAATGCTCCGCGAAGTGAGCTACGGACCGCTGGAGGCGGTGGGTCAGGCGCTTTCGCGAACCTGGACCATGAGCCTGCTAACGCTCGACTCCATAAAGAAAATGTTGCTCGGCGAGCTCTCGGTAAAAAACTTGAGCGGGCCGATAACCATTGCTAAAGTGGCGGGCGCTTCAGCCCAGTCTGGCGTGGGGGATTTTCTCAATTTCCTGGCCTATCTGAGCATTAGCTTGGGGGTTCTCAACCTGCTGCCGATCCCTGTCCTCGATGGCGGGCATCTGCTGTTCTATCTGGTTGAGTGGGTGCGCGGGCGCCCATTATCCGAACGGGTACAGGCTTGGGGGATGCAGATCGGCATCAGTCTGGTCGTTGGCGTGATGTTGCTCGCTCTGGTCAACGATCTGAGTCGTCTGTAGTCATGTTGAATTCGAATCTGCCGCCCTTTGCGGCAGATTCTCTATTTGTCAGTTGGAAAAAAAGGACTCCATGAAACGCTTTCTGCTACCCGCGCTGCTGTCAGCGCTGATGATCGCCGAGGTTCACGCCGAGTCCTTCACTGTTTCCGATATCCGGGTCAATGGCCTGCAGCGCGTGTCCGCCGGTAGCGTGTTCGCTGCCCTGCCGCTGAATGTCGGCGAGACCATCGACGACCAGGCCCTGGTCCAGGCCACCCGCTCCCTGTTCAAGACCGGCTTCTTCCAGGACATCCAGCTCGGCCGCGATGGCAACGTGCTGGTAGTCACTGTAGTCGAGCGCCCGTCGATCTCCAGCATCGAGATCGAGGGCAACAAGGCGATTTCCAAGGAAGACCTGCTCAAGGGCCTGAAACAGTCCGGCCTGGCCGAGGGCGAGATCTTCCAGCGCGCCACCCTCGAAGGCGTGCGCAACGAGCTGCAACGCCAGTACGTGGCCCAGGGCCGCTACTCGGCCGAGATCAATGCGGAAGTGATCCCGCAGCCGCGCAACCGCGTCGCGCTGAAGATCAACATCAACGAAGGCACGGTCGCCGCGATTTCCCACATCAACGTGGTGGGCAACACCGTCTTCTCCGAAGAAGACCTGACCGACCTGTTCGAACTGAAGACCACCAACTGGCTGTCGTTCTTCAAGAACGACGACAAGTACGCCCGCGAAAAGCTCTCCGGCGACCTCGAGCGCCTGCGCTCCTATTACCTGGACCGCGGCTACATCAACATGGATATCGCCTCCACCCAGGTATCCATCACCCCGGACAAGAAGCACGTCTACATCACCGTCAACATCAACGAGGGTGAGAAGTACACCATCCGCGACGTGAAGCTGACCGGCGACCTGAAGGTGCCGGAAGAGGAAGTGAAGCGCCTGCTGCTGGTGCAGAAGGGCCAGGTGTTCTCGCGCAAGGTGATGACCACCACCTCCGACCTGATCACCCGTCGCCTGGGCAACGAGGGCTACACCTTCGCCAACGTCAACGGCGTGCCGGAAGCCCATGACGACGACAAGACCGTCTCGGTGACCTTCGTCGTCGACCCGGGCAAGCGCGCCTACGTCAACCGCATCAACTTCCGCGGCAACACCAAGACCGAAGACGAAGTGCTGCGCCGCGAAATGCGCCAGATGGAAGGCGGCTGGGCCTCCACCTACCTGATCGACCAGTCCAAGGCCCGCCTGGAGCGCCTCGGCTACTTCAAGGAAGTCAACGTCGAGACCCCGGCGGTTCCCGGCACCGACGACCAGGTCGACGTCAACTACAGCGTCGAAGAGCAACCGTCCGGCTCGATCACCGCCAGCGTCGGCTTCGCCCAGAGCGCCGGCCTGATCCTCGGCGGCTCGATCAGCCAGAACAACTTCCTGGGTACCGGCAACAAGGTCAGCATCGGCCTGACCCGCAGCGAATACCAGACCCGCTACAACTTTGGCTTCGTCGACCCCTACTGGACCGTCGACGGCGTCAGCCTCGGCTACAACGCCTTCTACCGGAAGACCGACTACGACGAACTCGACGTCGACGTCGCCAGCTACTCGGTGAACAGCCTGGGCGCCGGCATGAGCATCGGTTACCCGATCAGCGAGACCTCGCGCCTGACCTATGGCCTGAGCGTGCAGCGCGACCAGATCGACACCGGGCGCTACACCGTGGACGAAATCTACGACTTCCTCGACAAGGAAGGCGACAACTTCACCAACTTCAAGGCCTCCATCGGCTGGTCCGAATCGACCCTGAACAAGGGCGTGCTGGCCACCCGCGGTCACTCGCAGAGCCTGACCCTGGAAACCACCCTGCCGGGCAGCGACCTGTCGTTCTACAAGATCGATTACCGTGGCCAGGTCTTCGCCCCGCTGACCGACAACTACACCATGCGCTTCCACACCGAGCTGGGCTATGGCGACGGCTACGGATCCACCGAGCGCCTGCCGTTCTACGAGAACTACTACGCCGGCGGCTTCAACTCGGTGCGGGGCTTCAAGGACAGCACGCTGGGACCGCGCAGTACGCCGTCCAAGGCATATAACAAGGCGGGTGAGGTTATCGCTGGGCCTGATGAGCGTGGCCGCTACACCGACCCGGACCAGGATCCCGAAGCCTTCGGTGGTAACATCCTGATCACCGGCGGCGCCGAGCTGCTGTTCCCGCTGCCGTTCGTCAAGGACCAGCGCCAGTTGCGTACCGTGCTGTTCTGGGACGTGGGTAGCACCTTCGATACCGACTGCCCGACCAAGACCACCACCAACTGCGACGGCATCAAGACCGACAACCTCGCCAGCTCCGTGGGCGTCGGCCTGACCTGGATCACCGCGCTGGGCCCGCTGAGCTTCAGCCTGGCGACGCCGATCAAGAAGCCGGACAACGCGGAAACCCAGGTCTTCCAGTTCTCCCTGGGCCAGACTTTCTGATTTGTACGTAGTACCGAGTAACGAAACCATGCTTTGTGCAGGAGTGCATCGTGCGTAAGTTCACCCAGTTCGTCCTGATCACCGCAGCCATCATGGCGGCTCCTTCGGCGTTCGCTGAAATGAAGATCGCGGTGCTCAACTACCAGATGGCGCTGCTCGAGTCCGATGCCGCCAAGCAATACGCCGTGGATGCCGAGAAGAAGTTCGGCCCCCAGCTGAACAAGCTGAAGAACCTCGAGCGCGACGCCAAGGCGCTGCAGGACAAGCTGGTTTCCAACGGCAGCAAGATGTCCCAGGGCGACCGCGAGAAGGCCGAGCTGGACTTCAAGCAGAAGGCCCGCGACTTCCAGTTCCAGTCCAAGGAACTGAACGAGTCGAAGGCCGCCGCCGACCGCGACATGCTGAAGAAGCTCAAGCCGAAGCTGGATCAGGCCGTCGAGGAAACCATCAAGAAAGGCGGCTACGACATGGTCATCGAGCGTGGCGCCGTGGTCGACGTCAAGCCGCAATACGACATCACCCGCCAGGTGATCGAGCGGATGAACCAGCTGCGTTGATGATGAGTACCTTGTCCTATACCCTGGGCCAGCTGGCCGCGCATGTCGGCGCGGAGCTTCGTGGCGACGCGGACCTGCCGATCCAGGGCCTGGCGACCTTGCAGGAGGCCGGACCGGCTCATCTGAGCTTCCTGGCCAACCCGCAGTATCGCAAGTACCTGCCCGAAAGCCGTGCCGGCGCCGTCCTGCTGACGGCTGCGGACGCCGACGGGTTCGCCGGTACCGCGCTGGTAGTGGCCAACCCCTACCTGGCCTATGCCAGCCTGTCGCACCTGTTCGACCGCAAGCCGAAGGCGGCCGCCGGTATCCATCCCAGCGCCATCGTCGCGGCGGACGCCGAGGTCGATCCGAGCGCCAGCGTCGGCGCCTATGCGGTGATCGAGAGCGGCGCCCGCATCGGCGCTGGCGTCAGTATCGGCGCGCATTGCGTGATCGGCGCCCGTAGCGTGATCGGCGAAGGCGGTTGGCTGGCGCCTCGGGTCACGCTCTACCACGATGTCACCATCGGCGCGCGGGTGAGCATCCAGTCGGGCGCGGTGATCGGTGGCGAAGGCTTCGGTTTCGCCAACGAGAAGGGCGTCTGGCAGAAGATCGCCCAGATCGGCGGGGTGACCATCGGCGACGACGTCGAGATCGGCGCGAACACCACCATCGACCGTGGAGCACTGTCCGATACGCTGATCGGCAACGGTGTGAAGCTGGACAACCAGATCATGATCGCGCACAACGTGCAGATCGGCGATCATACCGCCATGGCCGCTTGCGTCGGCATTTCCGGCAGCGCCAAGATCGGCAGGCATTGCATGCTCGCCGGCGGCGTTGGCCTGGTCGGCCATATCGAGATCTGCGACAACGTTTTCGTGACCGGCATGACCATGGTGACCCGCTCGATCACCGAGCCGGGATCGTATTCCTCCGGTACCGCCATGCAACCGGCGGCCGAATGGAAAAAAAGCGCCGCGCGCATTCGTCAACTGGACGATATGGCGCGTCGACTTCAGCAGCTGGAAAAACGCCTGGCTGCCGTGACCTCAAGCGGTGACGCTTCATCTGATGCGTAATTGACGTTTTTTGCGTCACCCTTTTCTGAACAGGCTCCCCCTAACATGATGGACATCAACGAGATTCGCGAATACCTGCCTCATCGCTATCCTTTCCTGCTGGTGGATCGGGTGGTAGAGCTGGACATCGAGGGCAAGCGCATTCGCGCCTACAAGAATGTCAGTATCAATGAGCCGTTCTTCAACGGTCATTTCCCCGAGCACCCGATCATGCCGGGCGTGCTGATCATCGAGGCGATGGCCCAGGCGGCCGGTATCCTCGGTTTCAAGATGCTCGACGTGAAGCCTGCCGACGGCACCCTCTACTACTTCGTCGGTTCGGACAAGCTGCGCTTCCGCCAGCCGGTCCTGCCGGGCGACCAACTGCAACTGCACGCCAAGTTCATCAGCGTGAAGCGCAGCATCTGGAAATTCGACTGCCACGCTACCGTCGACGACAAGCCGGTATGCTCGGCTGAAATCATCTGTGCGGAACGCAAACTATGAGTTTGATCGATCCTCGCGCCATCATCGATCCGAGCGCCAGGCTGGCGGCTGACGTCCAGGTGGGCCCGTGGTCCATCGTCGGGGCGGAAGTGGAGATCGGTGAAGGGACGGTGATCGGTCCGCACGTGGTGCTCAAGGGCCCCACGAAGATCGGCAAGCACAACCGCATCTACCAGTTTTCCAGCGTCGGCGAGGACACTCCCGACCTGAAATACAAGGGCGAGCCGACGCGCCTGGTGATCGGTGACCACAACGTGATCCGCGAAGGCGTGACCATCCATCGCGGAACCGTTCAGGATCGCGCGGAAACCACCATTGGCGACCACAACTTGATCATGGCCTATGCGCACATCGGCCATGACAGCGTGATCGGCAACCATTGCATCCTGGTGAACAACACGGCGCTGGCCGGGCATGTCCACGTGGACGACTGGGCGATCCTGTCCGGCTACACCCTGGTGCACCAGTACTGCCGGATCGGCGCGCACAGCTTTTCCGGCATGGGCAGCGCCATCGGCAAGGACGTCCCGGCCTACGTGACGGTCTTCGGCAACCCGGCCGAAGCCCGCAGCATGAACTTCGAAGGCATGCGCCGGCGCGGCTTCAGCAGCGAGGCCATCCATGCCCTGCGGCGTGCCTACAAGGTGGTCTATCGCCAGGGACATACCGTCGAGGAAGCCCTGGCCGAGCTGGCCGAAAGCGCCGCCCAGTTCCCCGAGGTCGCGGTGTTCCGCGACTCCATCCAGAGCGCAACCCGCGGCATCACCCGCTGAGCCATGGCTGACAGATTGCGCGTAGCCCTGGTCGCCGGCGAGGCCTCCGGGGACATCCTCGGGTCCGGATTGATGCAGGCGCTGCGGGTGCGGCACCCGGATATCGAGTTCATCGGCGTCGGAGGCCCACGCATGGAGGCCGAAGGGCTGTCCAGCTATTTCCCCATGGAGCGCCTGTCGGTGATGGGCCTGGTCGAAGTGCTGGGCCGGCTGCCGGAGTTGTTGCGACGGCGCAAGCGCCTGATCCGCACGCTCATCGAGGCCCGCCCGGATGTGATGATCGGCATCGACGCTCCCGACTTCACCCTCGGCGTCGAACACAAGCTGCGCCAGGCTGGCCTGCGCACCGTGCATTACGTCAGCCCTTCGGTGTGGGCCTGGCGGCAGAAGCGGGTGCTGAAGATTCGCGAAGCCTGCGACCTGATGCTGGCATTGTTCCCCTTCGAAGCACGTTTCTACGAAGAGCATGGGGTGCCCGTGCGTTTCGTCGGCCACCCCCTGGCCAACACCATTCCCCTGCAGGCGGATCGCGCTGCGGCCCGCGCGCGGCTCGGATTGCCGGCGGACGGACAGGTGCTGGCGCTGATGCCGGGCAGTCGTGGCGGAGAGGTCGGCAAACTTGGCGCCTTGTTCCTCGATACCGCCCAGCGGCTGCTCGTCGAACGGCCGGGCCTGCGTTTCGTGCTGCCCTGCGCCAGCGCTGCACGACGCGAACAGATCGAGCAAATGCTCCAGGGCCGCGAGCCTCTGCCGCTGACGCTGCTCGACGGTGCGTCCCATGAAGCGCTGGCCGCCTGCGATGCGGTGCTGATCGCCTCCGGCACCGCGACCCTCGAGGCGCTGCTCTACAAGCGGCCGATGGTGGTGGCTTATCGGGTCGCCGGGTTGACGTATCGGATTCTCAAGCGCCTGGTGAAAAGCCCGTACATCTCCCTGCCGAACCTGTTGGCCGGACGCCTGTTGGTGCCGGAACTGATCCAGGACGCCGCGACCCCGCAAGCGCTGGCCGCAACCCTCTCGCCGCTGCTGGACGACGGCTCGCAGCAGGTGGAATTCTTCGATGCCATCCATCGGGCCTTGCGCCAGGATGCCTCGGCACAGGCGGCGGAAGCCGTCCTGCAACTGGTGGAGCGCCGCTGATGCAACTGGGTCTGGATTTCAATCTGGTGGAGGATCTGGTCGCGGGCGTCGACGAGGTCGGTCGCGGTCCGTTGTGCGGCCCGGTGGTCACCGCCGCGGTGATTCTCGACCCGAGCCGCCCGATCCTCGGCCTGAACGACTCGAAGAAGCTCAGCGAAGCCCGCCGCGAGGCGCTGTTCGAAGAGATCCGCGAGAAGGCCCTGGCCTGGTGCATCGCCCGCGCCGAGGTCGAGGAGATCGATCGGCTGAACATTCTGCATGCCACCATGCTCGCCATGCAGCGCGCGGTCGAAGGCCTCAGCGTGACTCCGCGGCTGGCCCTGATCGACGGCAATCGTTGTCCGAAGCTGGCGGTGCCCAGCGCGCCGGTGGTCAAGGGCGACAGCCAGGTGCCGGCGATCGCTGCGGCGTCGATCCTGGCCAAGGTCAGTCGCGACCGGGAAATGGTCGAACTGGACCGGGTCTATCCGGGCTATGGCATGGCCGGGCACAAGGGATATCCGACCGCGGTCCATCTCGAGGCGCTTTCCCGCCTCGGCCCGACGCCGATCCATCGACGCTCGTTTGCGCCGGTTCGCGAATTGCTGGACGTCTCTGTTCAATAATTGAACGGATGTCGCGTGGCTGACCGTATCCGTCGCCTGGTGACAAGCGGCGGGCGACGTCAATAGCGGAAAGTCCTGCCCCTTCCTATCAAGTGCCATTCACAGCGAAATTTCCTTCGGCTCGCACGTCATTCCGTGTGTGTCCGAAACACGCGGCCTTCTACCCGGGAGGTCGGCTGACAACAATCCGCCACAAGCGGAACAGGGGAGTTATCCATGCAAGAATTCGCCACTCAGGTCGTCGACCTGCTCAACGGCCTTATCTGGGGCAAGATCCTCATCTGGCTGCTGGTCGGTTGCGGCCTGTACTTCACCGTGCGCCTGGGGCTGATCCAGTTCCGCCACTTCGGTCATACCTTCAGCGTGCTCAAGGGCAGCCGCCAGTCGGACGACTCGGGAATCTCCTCGTTCCAGGCGCTCTGCACCTCTCTGGCGGCGCGGGTCGGTACCGGCAACGTCGCCGGCGTGGCGGTGGCGATCACGCTCGGCGGTCCCGGCGCGGTATTCTGGATGTGGGCGATCGCCCTGGTGGGGATGGCGACGGGCTTCGTCGAGGCGACCCTGGCCCAGTTGTTCAAGATTCGCGACGACAAGGGGCAGTTCCGTGGCGGCCCGGCCTACTACATGGAGAAGGGCCTGGGCGCGCGCTGGATGGGCATCCTGTTCTCGATCTTCCTGATCATCGCCTTCGGTTTCGTCTTCAACTCGGTGCAGGCCAATACCATCACCGGTGCCATGCAGGGCGCCTTCGGCGTGCCGACCTGGATCAGCGGCATCGCCGTGGTGATCCTCACCGCGTTGATCATCTTCGGCGGCCTGCGTTCCATCGCGCGCTTCTCCGAACTGGCGGTACCCTTCATGGCGGTGGCCTACCTGCTGCTGGCGGTGGGCATCATCCTGTTCAACCTCAGCGAACTGCCGGGTGTCCTGGCGATGGTGGTGAAGAGTGCCTTCGGCTGGCACGAAGCCGCCGCCGGCGGCATCGGCGCGGCGATCCTCAACGGCTTCAAGCGCGGCCTGTTCTCCAACGAAGCAGGCATGGGCTCGGCGCCCAACGCCGCCGCCTCGGCCACGCCCTATCCGCCGCACCCGGCGTCCCAGGGCTACGTGCAGATGGCCGGCGTGTTCATCGATACCCTGCTGATCTGCACCGCTTCCGCCGCCATCATCCTGCTGGCCGGACCGCAGGAAGGCGAGGGCATCATGCTGGTGCAGAATGCCCTGACCAGCCAGGTCGGCGACTGGGGCCGCTATTTCCTGGCGGTGATCATCCTGTTCTTCGCCTTCACCTCGATCGTCGCCAACTACTTCTATGCCGAGAACTGCCTGGTATTCCTCGAGCACAACCACCTGGCGGGCCTGTTGATCTTCCGCCTGATCGTGCTGGCGATGGTGATGTTCGGCGCGCTGGCTTCGCTGCCGTTCGTCTGGAACCTCGCCGACGTGTCGATGGGCCTGATGGCGATCACCAACCTGATCGCCATCCTGCTGCTGTCCAACCTCGCGATCAAGCTGGCCAAGGACTACAACGCCCAGCGCAAGGCCGGCAAGCTGCCGACCTTCGACGCCAGCCAGTTCCCGGAAGTCCAGCAGAAGCTCGAGCCGGGCATCTGGGACGACCGCCGCGCCTGAGCGCGGGGCGGGCGAGGCTTCTCGGCGCAGCCGAGGCGCATCGTCCGCTCTTGAACCTGTAGCTTTGCCACCGGGCCCGGTACAATCCGGGCCTTGTCGTTTTTGCGTTATTTCTGCTCCGGGGCCTTCATGACCGTATCCTTCGTTCACCTGCGTCTGCATACCGAATTCTCCCTGGTCGACGGCCTGGTCCGGGTCAAGCCCCTGGCCAAGGCGGTGGCAGGGCTGGGCATGCCGGCGGTGGCGGTCACCGACCAGAGCAACATGTGCTCGCTGGTGAAGTTCTACAAGACCGCCATGGGCGCCGGCATCAAGCCGATCTGCGGGGCCGACATCTGGCTCGCCAGCCGCGAGGAAGATGGCCCGCTCAGTCGCCTGAGCCTGCTGGCGATGAACGCGAAAGGCTATCGCAACCTCACCGAGCTGATTTCCCGCGGCTGGAGCGAAGGTCAGCGCAACGGCGAGATCATCATCGAACGCGACTGGGTCAAGGAGGCGGCGGAAGGCCTGATCGCGCTGTCCGCGGCCAAGGAGGGCGAGATCGGCCACGCGCTGCTCGACGGCGAGGAGGCCAAGGCCGAGGCGCTGTTGCGCGAGTGGATGGAGGTGTTCCCCGAGCGCTTCTACGTCGAAGTGCAACGTACCAGCCGGGTCAACGACGAGGAGCACCTCCACGCGGCGGTGGCCCTGGCGTCACGCTGCAATGCGCCGCTGGTGGCGACCAACGACGTGCGCTTCATCAAGCAGGAAGACTTCGAGGCCCACGAGACCCGCGTCTGCATCGGCGAGGGGCGGACCCTCGACGATCCGCGGCGGCCGCGTACCTATTCGGACCAGCAATACCTGAAGTCGCCGGCGGAAATGGCCGAGCTGTTCAGCGACCTGCCGGAAGCGTTGGAAAACACCGTCGAGATCGCCAAGCGCTGCAACATCGAGGTGCAGTTGGGCAAGTACTTCCTGCCGGACTTCCCCACGCCCAATGGCATGGGCATCGACGACTACCTGCGGCACGCTTCCTTCGAAGGTCTCGAGGAGCGCCTGGAGGTGCTGTTGCCGAAGGACACCCCGGACTACGAGGCCAAGCGCCAGGTCTATGTCGACCGCCTGAACTTCGAACTCGACATCATCATCCAGATGGGTTTCCCCGGTTACTTCCTCATCGTGATGGACTTCATCAAGTGGGCGAAGAACAACGGTGTGCCGGTAGGCCCAGGCCGGGGCTCGGGCGCCGGCTCGCTGGTGGCCTACGTGCTGAAGATCACCGACCTCGATCCGCTGGCCTACGACCTGCTGTTCGAACGTTTCCTCAACCCGGAACGGATCTCCATGCCCGACTTCGACGTCGACTTCTGCATGGAGGGCCGCGACCGGGTGATCGACTACGTGGCCGATGCCTACGGGCGCAACGCGGTGAGCCAGATCATCACCTTCGGCACCATGGCGGCGAAGGCGGTGGTACGCGACGTGGCGCGGGTCCAGGGCAAGTCCTACGGCCTCGCCGACCGGCTGTCGAAGATGATCCCGTTCGAAGTCGGCATGACCCTGGAAAAGGCCTACGAGCAGGAAGAAATGCTCCGCGACTTCCTCAAGAGCGACGAGGAGGCCGCCGAGATCTGGGAGATGGCCCTCAAGCTGGAAGGCATCACCCGCGGTACCGGCAAGCACGCCGGTGGCGTGGTGATTGCGCCGACCAAGCTGACCGACTTCTCGCCGATCGCCTGCGACGAGGAAGGCGGCGGCCTGGTGACCCAGTTCGACAAGGACGACGTGGAGGCGGCCGGCCTGGTGAAGTTCGACTTCCTCGGCCTGCGGACCCTGACCATCATCAAGTGGGCGATGGAGATCATCAACCGCGAGCAGGCCAAGAAGGGCCTGGAGCCGGTGAACATCGACTTCATCCCGCTGGACGACAAGCCGACCTATTCGCTGCTGCAGAAGGCCGAGACCACGGCGGTGTTCCAGCTCGAATCGCGCGGCATGAAGGAACTGATCAAGAAGCTCAAGCCGGACTGCCTGGAAGACCTCATCGCACTGGTGGCGCTGTTCCGCCCGGGTCCTCTGCAGTCGGGCATGGTGGACGACTTCATCAACCGCAAGCACGGTCGCGCCGAGCTGTCCTATCCGCACCCCGATTACCAGTACGCCGGCCTGGAGCCGGTGCTCAAGCCCACCTACGGCATCATCCTGTACCAGGAACAGGTGATGCAGATCGCCCAGGTCATGGCCGGCTACACCCTCGGTGGCGCGGACATGCTGCGCCGGGCGATGGGCAAGAAGAAGCCCGAGGAAATGGCCAAGCAGCGCGGCGGCTTCATCGAAGGCTGCAAGAACAACGGCATCGATGCCGAGCTGGCGGGCAACATCTTCGACCTGGTGGAAAAGTTCGCCGGCTATGGCTTCAACAAGTCGCACTCGGCCGCCTACGGCCTGGTTTCCTACCAGACCGCCTGGCTGAAGACCCACTTCCCGGCGCCGTTCATGGCCGCGGTACTCACCGCGGATATGCAGAACACCGACAAGGTGGTGACGCTGATCGAAGAATGCCGGCACATGAAGCTGCGCATCGTGGCGCCGGACGTGAACAACTCCGAGTTCCGCTTCACCGTCGACGACGATGGCCGGATCGTCTATGGCCTGGGCGCGATCAAGGGCGTCGGCGAGGGGCCGGTGGAGGCGATCACCGAATGCCGCGCCGAAGGCGGGCCGTTCAACACCCTGTTCGACTTCTGCGACCGCGTCGACCTGAAACGCATCAACAAGCGCACCCTGGAAGCGCTGATCCGCGCCGGTGCGCTGGATCGCCTGGGGCCGCACTACCACGACGAGCTAAAGGCCTACCAGGCTACCGTCGACCTCAACCGCGCCGTGCTGCTGGCGGCGATGGAGGAAGCGATCCAGGCCGCCGAGCAGACCGCGCGCAGCCACGACAGCGGGCACATGGACCTGTTCGGCGGAGTCTTCGCCGAGCCGGAGGCGGATGTCTACGCCAATCACCGCAAGGTCAAGGAGCTGACCCTCAAGGAACGTCTGAAGGGCGAGAAGGACACCCTCGGCCTGTACCTGACCGGCCATCCGATCGACGAGTACGAAGGCGAGGTGCGGCGCTTCGCCCGCCAGCGCATCGTCGAGCTGAAGCCGGCGCGCGATACCCAGACGGTGGCCGGGCTGATCGTCAACCTGCGGGTGATGAAGAACAAGAAGGGCGACAAGATGGGCTTCGTCACCCTCGACGACCGCTCCGGACGGATCGAGGCCTCGCTGTTCTCCGAAGCCTTCGCCGCGGCCCAGTCGCTGCTGCAGACCGACGCGCTGGTGGTGGTCGAGGGTGAGGTCAGCCAGGACGACTTCTCCGGCGGACTGCGCCTGCGCGCCAAGCGCGTGATGAGCCTGGAGGAGGCGCGTACCGGCCTGGCGGAGAGCCTGCGGATGAAGCTGCACGCCGACCTGTTGAAGGGCGACCGCCTGCGCTGGCTGGGCGAGCTGTTCAACCGCCATCGCGGTTCCTGCCCGATCACCCTGGACTACACCAGCGCCGACGCCAAGGCCCTGCTGCAGTTCGGCGAGAGCTGGCGGGTGGATCCGGCGGACGATCTGATCCAGGCATTGCGTGACCAGTTCGGGCGCGACAACGTCTTCCTCAATTATCGTTAATCGCGATGGGCGATAACGCCGTTGTTCCGCGCTCTGCGGCGGGAAAACGCGGATCGCCCTTGCTCCCGGCTCGACCCCTGGCGCCCGATCCCGTAAGGTAGGGCGCCAAACGGAAACGGCCCACTAGAATCTGCGCACGACGGAAGCCTATGAACCCGAACTTTCTTGATTTCGAACAGCCGATCGCCGACCTGCAAGCCAAGATCGAAGAGCTGCGCCTGGTGGGCAACGACAATGCGCTGAACATCAGCGACGAAATCTCGCGTCTGCAGGACAAGAGCAAGGCGCTCACCGAAAACATCTTCGGCAATCTGTCCAGTTGGCAGATCGCCCAGCTCGCGCGCCATCCCAAGCGTCCCTATACCCTCGACTACATCGGCTACCTGTTCAGCGATTTCGAGGAACTGCACGGCGACCGGCATTTCGCCGACGACCCGGCGATCGTCGGCGGCGTTGCCCGCCTCGACGGTTCCCCGGTGATGGTCATCGGCCACCAGAAAGGCCGCGAAGTCCGTGAGAAGGTCCGGCGCAACTTCGGCATGCCGCGTCCGGAAGGCTATCGCAAGGCCTGCCGCCTGATGGAAATGGCCGAACGCTTCAAGATGCCGATCCTGACCTTCATCGATACGCCCGGCGCCTACCCGGGCATCGATGCCGAGGAACGCGGCCAGAGCGAGGCGATCGCCTGGAACCTGCGGGTGATGGCACGGCTGAAGACGCCGATCATCGCCACCGTGATCGGCGAGGGCGGTTCCGGCGGCGCGCTGGCCATCGGCGTCTGCGACCAGTTGAACATGCTGCAGTACTCCACCTACTCGGTGATCTCGCCGGAAGGCTGCGCCTCCATCCTCTGGAAGACCGCCGAGAAGGCGCCGGAAGCCGCCGAGGCCATGGGCATCACCGCCGAGCGCCTGAAAGGCCTGGGCATCGTCGACAAGGTCATCGACGAACCGCTGGGCGGCGCCCATCGCGATCCGGCGAGCATGGCCGAATCGATCCGTGGCGAACTGCTGGCGCAACTGAAGATGCTCCAGGGCCTGGAAATGGGTGAGTTGCTGGAGCGTCGTTACGACCGCCTGATGAGCTACGGCGCGCCGTAAGCCATCCGGCGCACTGGTACGATCGACAAGCCCGGCATTCGCCGGGCTTGTCGCATGAGGAGCGCAAGCATGCCGGCAGTGCCGCTCGAATCCCGTCTGTTACAGGCCCTGGCGCCCTGGCGCGAAGCGGGGGGCTGGTGCGTGGCGTTTTCCGGCGGGCTGGATTCCACGGTGTTGCTGCATCTGCTCGCCCAGTTGGCCCGGAGCGAAGCCTTGCCGGCGCTGTCGGCGCTGCATGTCCACCATGGCTTGCAGGCTGCGGCGGACGGTTGGCCGGCGCACTGCCAGGCGGTCTGCCGGTCGCTGGGTATCCCGCTGCGGGTCGAGCGGGTGCAGGTCGCCGTTGGCGGCAGCATCGAGCAGGCGGCGCGCGACGCCCGCTATCGCGCATTCCAGGCGAGCCTGGGCGAGGGACAGGTGCTGCTCACCGCGCAGCACCTCGACGACCAGGCCGAGACCCTGCTGTTCCGCCTGTTGCGTGGAGCGGGCCTGCGCGGCCTGGCGGCGATGCCGGCGAGCCGGCCGCTGGGCGGCCGCCGCCTGTGCCGCCCCTTGCTCGGGGTTTCCCGCGCCGAACTGGAAGCCTATGCGCAGGCGCATCGGCTGGACTGGGTGGAGGATCCTTCCAACCAGGATCCGCGCTTCTCGCGCAACTATCTGCGCCGGGAGATCATGCCGCGTCTCGCCTCCCACTGGCCGCAGGCCGTCGCCGGCATGGCGCGCTGCGCGGCGCATCTGCGCGAGGCCGAAGACCTGCTGGCTGAACTGGCCGCCATCGACCTCCGGGCCTGCCGCCAACCCTCGGAACTGGATTGGCCGGACTGGCTGGATCTGCCCCGGATCGCCCTGGAGCCTCTGCGCCGCCTCAGCGCTGCGCGCCAGCGCAACCTGCTGCGGGCCTGGCTGGGGCAGCTGACGCGGTTGCCGGACAGTGACCACTGGGCCGGCTGGGAGTCGTTGCGCGATGCCGGCGACGATGCCGACCCGATCTGGCGCCTGGAGAGCGGCGAGCTGCGTCGCGGCGCGGGGCGGATCTGGTGGTTGCCGGCGGACTGGCGGGCGGCGGCGGGACCGTTCGTCTGGGAGCGTCCCGCTCATCCATTGCTTCTTCCCGGCAATGGTCGGCTGGCGTTGCTCGGCGAGGTTCCGGCGGGGCCGTTGCGCGTCGACTACCGGCGGGGTGGGGAGGTGCTGGCCCTGGCCGGGCGCGGTCGCCGCGACCTCAAGCGATTGCTCAACGAAGCGGGCGTACCGAGCTTCCTGCGCGGTCGTTTGCCGCTGCTCTTCCGAGCCGACGAACTGCTCGCGGTGGCCAACATTCCTGGCCTGGACAGTCCCCGCGAGGGGGGCTGGCGACTGTCCTGGAGCCCGCCGACGAACGACCCGGGTTTGAGCTAGTAAGCCGTTTCCAGTAGACTACGCTCCCGTCTTGTACTGCTCCCGCCGATTCCCTCCGGAATCAGCAGGAGTTTGCTTTGCCCACGGATTTGTCCGTGGCGGGAGCTGGCCTCCCTTCTCCGAATCCCCGGCGGTTGATCCCGCCTAAACGCTGACTTCTAGGGTTTTTCATGACGCGCTACATCTTCGTCACGGGTGGTGTTGTTTCTTCATTGGGGAAAGGCATCGCTTCGGCTTCTCTGGCTGCGATCTTGGAAGCGCGTGGCCTGAAGATCACGATGCTCAAGCTGGACCCTTATATCAACGTGGACCCGGGCACCATGAGCCCGTTCCAGCACGGTGAGGTCTTCGTGACCCAGGACGGCGCCGAGACCGACCTGGACCTGGGCCATTACGAGCGCTTCGTTCGTACCACCATGACCCAGAACAACAACTTCACCACCGGCCGCGTCTACATGGACGTGTTGCGCAAGGAACGCCGCGGCGACTACCTGGGCGCCACCGTGCAGGTGATCCCGCACATCACCGACGAGATCAAGCGGCGCATCATCAAGGGCGCCGGCGATGCCGACGTCGCCCTGGTGGAGATCGGTGGCACCGTCGGCGACATCGAGTCGCAGCCGTTCCTCGAGGCGATCCGCCAACTGCGCGTCGAGATCGGCGCCAAGCGCGCGATGCTGATGCACCTGACCCTGGTCCCGTACATCGCCACCGCCGGCGAGACCAAGACCAAGCCGACCCAGCACTCGGTCAAGGAGCTGCGCTCCATCGGCCTGCAACCGGACGTGCTGGTCTGCCGTTCCGACCACCCGATCGACGTCTCCTCGCGGCGCAAGATCGCGCTCTTCACCAACGTCGAGGAGCGCGCGGTGATCGCCCTGGAAGACGTCGACACCATCTACCGCATCCCGTCGGTGCTGCATGCCCAGGGCCTAGACGACATCGTCGTCGAGCGCTTCGGCCTGGAGTGCGGGCAGGCCGACCTGTCCGAATGGGACCGGGTGGTCGATGCCAAGCTCAACCCCGAGCGTGAAGTCACCATCGCCATGGTCGGCAAGTACATGGAACTGCTGGACGCGTACAAGTCGCTGATCGAGGCGATGACCCACGCCGGCATCCAGAGCCGCACCAAGGTCAACCTGCGCTACATCGACTCCGAAGACATCGAGCAGCAGGGCACCAGCCTGCTGGAAGGCGTCGACGCCATCCTGGTCCCGGGCGGCTTCGGCCTGCGCGGCGTGGAAGGCAAGATCAGCACCGTGCAGTACGCCCGCGAGAACAAGATCCCCTACCTGGGCATCTGCCTGGGCATGCAGGTCGCGGTCATCGAATACGCCCGCAACGTGCTCGGCTGGAGCGACGCCAACTCCACCGAGTTCGACAAGTCCAGCGGCCATCCGGTGGTCGGCCTGATCACCGAATGGCAGGACGCGACCGGCGCCACCGAGATCCGCACCGAAGCTTCCGACCTGGGCGGCACCATGCGCCTGGGCGCCCAGGAATGCCAATTGCAGACCGGCACCCTGGTGCACGACTGCTATGCCAAGGACGTGATCGTCGAGCGCCATCGCCATCGCTACGAAGTGAACAACAACCTGCTGCCGCAACTGGAGCAGGCCGGCCTGAAGATTTCCGGCCGCTCCGGCGACGGCGCCCTGGTGGAAGTGGTCGAGGCCCCGGAGCATCCGTGGTTCGTCGCCTGCCAGTTCCACCCGGAGTTCACCTCCACACCGCGTGATGGCCACCCGCTGTTCAGCGGTTTCGTCAACGCCGCGCTGAAATATTCCGGGAAGGCCTGAGCATGGCACAGAAGATCGTTCGCGTCGGCGATATCCAGATCGGCAACGACCTGCCGTTCGTGCTGTTCGGCGGCATGAACGTGCTGGAGTCGCGCGACCTGGCCATGCAGGTCTGCGAAGAATACGTACGGGTTACCGAGAAACTCGGTATCCCCTATGTGTTCAAGGCCAGCTTCGACAAGGCCAACCGTTCCTCGATCCACTCGTTCCGTGGTCCGGGCCTGGAAGAGGGAATGAAGATCTTCGAAGAGATCAAGAAGACCTTCAAGGTACCGGTCATCACCGATGTCCACGAGCCGTTCCAGGCCCAGCCGGTGGCCGAGGTCTGCGACATCATCCAACTGCCGGCCTTCCTCTCGCGGCAGACCGACCTGGTGGTGGCGATGGCCAGGACCAACGCGGTGATCAATATCAAGAAGGCCCAGTTCCTCGCGCCCCAGGAGATGAAGCACATCCTGACCAAGTGCGAGGAAGCCGGTAACGACCGCCTGATCCTCTGCGAGCGTGGCTCCTCCTTCGGTTACAACAACCTGGTGGTCGACATGCTCGGCTTCGGCATCATGAAGCAGTTCGAGTACCCGGTATTCTTCGACGTCACCCACGCCCTGCAGATGCCCGGCGGTCGCGCGGATTCCGCCGGCGGCCGGCGCGCCCAGGTCACCGACCTGGCCAAGGCCGGGCTCAGCCAGAAGCTCGCCGGGCTGTTCCTCGAGGCCCATCCGGACCCCGAACACGCCAAGTGCGACGGTCCATGCGCGCTGCGCCTGAACAAACTCGAAGCCTTCCTGTCCCAGCTCAAGCAACTGGACGAGCTGATCAAGAGCTTTCCTGCAATCGAGACTGCCTAGTCTCCTCAGACCGCCCCGTTCATTCACTTCGGAGTGTTAACAAGAATGGCAAAGATCGTCGACATCAAGGGCCGTGAGGTCCTGGACTCCCGCGGCAACCCTACCGTTGAAGCGGACGTGATCCTGGACAACGGCATCGTCGGCAGCGCCTGCGCGCCTTCCGGTGCTTCCACCGGTTCCCGCGAGGCCCTCGAGCTGCGCGATGGCGACAAGAGCCGTTACCTGGGCAAGGGCGTGCTGAAAGCCGTGGCCAACATCAACGGCCCGATCCGCGACCTGCTGCTGGGCAAGGACGCGGCCGACCAGAAAGCCCTCGACCAGGCGATGATCGAGCTGGACGGCACCGAGAACAAGGCCAAGCTGGGTGCCAACGCGATCCTCGCGGTGTCCCTGGCTGCCGCCAAGGCCGCCGCACAGGCCAAGGGCGTACCGCTGTACGCGCACATCGCCGACCTCAACGGCACCCCCGGCCAGTACTCCATGCCGGTGCCGATGATGAACATCATCAACGGCGGCGAGCATGCGGACAACAACGTCGATATCCAGGAGTTCATGGTCCAGCCGGTCGGCGCGAAGAACTTCGCCGAGGCGCTGCGCATGGGCGCCGAGATCTTCCATCACCTCAAAGCCGTGCTGAAGGCCCGTGGCCTGAACACCGCCGTCGGTGACGAAGGCGGCTTCGCGCCGAACCTGTCGTCCAACGAAGACGCCCTGGCCGCCATCGCCGAGGCCGTCGAGAAGGCCGGCTACAAGCTGGGCGATGACGTGACCCTGGCCCTGGACTGCGCCTCCAGCGAGTTCTTCAAGGACGGCAAGTACGACCTGGAAGGCGAAGGCAAGGTATTCGACGCCGCCGGTTTCGCCGACTACCTGGCCGGCCTGACCCAGCGCTACCCGATCATCTCCATCGAGGACGGCATGGACGAGTCCGACTGGGCCGGCTGGAAAGGCCTGACCGACAAGATCGGCGCCAAGGTCCAACTGGTCGGCGACGACCTGTTCGTGACCAATACCAAGATCCTCAAGGAAGGCATCGAGAAGGGCATCGGCAATTCGATCCTGATCAAGTTCAACCAGATCGGCTCGCTCACCGAGACCCTGGAAGCCATCCAGATGGCCAAGGCCGCCGGTTATACCGCGGTGATCTCGCACCGCTCCGGCGAAACCGAGGACTCGACCATCGCCGACCTGGCCGTGGGTACCGCCGCCGGTCAGATCAAGACCGGTTCGCTGTGCCGCTCCGACCGCGTGTCCAAGTACAACCAGTTGCTGCGCATCGAAGAGCAACTGGGCGCCAAGGCGCCGTACCGTGGTCGCGCGGAATTCCGTGGCTGAGCCTAGTCTGGTACGGTGAAGGGGTGGCAAGAGCCACCCCTTTTCTTCTCAAGGAGTTCGAGGCTTGAGGTTACGTAGCCCCTACTGGCTGTTCGTGGTGCTGGTCCTGGCGCTGGCGGGCCTGCAATATCGCCTGTGGGTCGGCGATGGCAGCCTGGCGCAGGTGCGCGACCTGCAGAAGCAGATTGCCGACCAGCATGGCGAGAACGAGCGCCTGCTGGAGCGCAACCGGATTCTCGAAGCCGAAGTCGCCGAGCTGAAGAAAGGCACCGAGACCGTCGAAGAGCGTGCGCGGCACGAGCTCGGCATGGTCAAGGACGGCGAAACCCTCTACCAGCTCGCCAAGTGAGCTGACGACCCTTCTCCCGATGACGACTTCCGACCTTCCCGCCTTCTGGACGGTGATCCCCGCCGCCGGCGTGGGTTCGCGCATGCGCGCCGACCGCCCGAAGCAATATCTCGATCTTGCCGGTCGCACCGTGATCGAGCGCACCCTCGATTGTTTCCTCGAACACCCGATGCTCAGGGGGCTGGTGGTCTGCCTGGCCGAGGACGATCCCTACTGGCCCGGGCTGGACTGCGCCGCCAGCCGGCATGTGCAGCGCGCCGCCGGGGGCGCCGAGCGCGCCGGCTCGGTGTTGAACGGTTTGCTGCGCCTGCTGGAGTTGGGGGCACAGGCCGACGACTGGGTGCTGGTGCATGACGCCGCGCGGCCGAACCTGACCCGCGGCGACCTCGACCGCCTGCTCGAAGAACTCGCCGAAGATCCGGTCGGCGGGCTGCTGGCGGTGCCGGCGAGGGATACCCTCAAGCGCGCCGACCGCGACGGCCGGGTCAGTGAAACCATCGACCGCTCGGTGGTCTGGCTGGCCTATACGCCGCAGATGTTCCGCCTCGGCGCCCTGCACCGGGCGCTGGCCGATGCGTTGGTGGCCGGCGTGGCGATCACCGACGAGGCTTCGGCGATGGAGTGGGCCGGCTATGCGCCGAAGCTGGTGGAAGGGCGCGCCGACAACCTGAAGATCACCACCCCGGAAGACCTGCTGCGCCTGCAGCGCAGTTTTCCGCACTGATCCCTGGCACGAGAAAGCCGACCCTCGGGTCGGCTTTCTCGTCGTTGCAGACTCGCTCGTTCAGCTTTCCAGCGGCACCTCTATGAGGAAGCGGAACAGCGCGCCGTGCTGCTCCACCGCCAGGCATTTGTAGCCCTGGCGCTGGGTATCTTCGGGAATCCCGTGGACCGATTGCGAGCAGTCGGTGACCACTTCCAGGCGTTCGCCCGGCTGCATGGTCGCCAGGGTTTCCAGGGTGGCGATGGCGTTGTACGGGCAATGTTCGCCGCGCAGGTCAAGCGACAGGGTCGGTTTGTCGGTCTGGCTCATGGTTCGGTTTCCGCGGTCGGGTGAATCGGGAGGCGTTCAGTTGCACCAGCAGCAGGCACAGGGCCAGGCCGGCGAAGGTCAATAGCAGGCCGTTGCCGGGCCCGAAGCTTTCCAGCAGGTTGAGCTTGGGATAGGGCAGGGCGAGGCGGGTGCCCAACTGGTCCCAGAAGACCGCCACCAGGGTTCCGCCGATGACGTTGCCGATGCCGACCACCCAGAAGTGCACCTGGCCCTCCATCGAGCGGTACATCCAGCCGGTCTCGCAACCGCCGGCGAGGACGATGCCGATGCCGAAGAGAATGCCGCCGATGATCGCATTCGGGCCCATCCAGAAGATCTTCGGCGCGACGCCCAGGCGGATCGCGGCGAAGGTACCGATGCAGGCGGCCGCCATGCCGAGCAGGATGCCGAAGGCGGCGCGGGTCCGGCCGGTGGTCCAGAGGTCCCGTGCGGCGCTGGTGAAGCAGATCTGCGCGCGCTCGATCAGGCCGCCGAACAGCAGGCCGAACAGGCAGGCCATGCCCAGCACCAGCGACACCTCGAAGCGCCAGGCGGCGAACAGCGCGGCGAGCGCCAGCACCGCCAGGCCCAGGCGGGCTTGCAGGCGTGCGCGTCGGGCCAGGCTTTCGGCGTCGGGCAGGGCGCTGGCCGTGGCACCGACCTTCAGCGGCGTGCGCAGGAACGGCAGCAGGCTGATCTTCACACCGATCCAGGCGCCGCCGACGGTGGCGAACATGAAGGCCCAGGCGTGCAGGGAAAACATCGGGATGCCGGTGAAGAACGCCGCCAGGTTGCAGCCCATCGCCAGGCGTGCACCGAAGCCGGCGACGATACCGCCGACCAGGCCTTGTAGCAGGCGGCGTTTGCTGGTCGGCCAGCGCAGGCTGACGTTGCCGGCCCAGAGGGCGCAGCACAGGGCGCCGAGGAACATGCCGATGATCATCACTCCGTCGATCCGGTCCAGCGGCGTGCCTTGAAGGCCGATCAGCCTGAAGTAGCTCCAGTCCTGTGGCTGGTAGCCGAACCAGGACAGCACGTGGCCGCCCCAGCGGGTGAATTCGCCGGTCACCGCCCAGAAGGTACCGGTGAGCGCGAAGTAGTAGGCGGAGGCGACGCCGAGGGCGACCAGCGCCGGCAGCGGCGACCAGAACCTCACCAGGTAGCGTTGGCGAAACGCATTGAGGGCAGACATGCGACTTCCTTGAATCGATAGCGGGTGGAACGGGAAACCGCCAAGTCTATCGCAGCGGCGAATCGCCTTACTGCTTCAGCGCAGGTTTTTCTCCCCGGCGAGTCCCGGATGGGATTGCGCAAGTCCTTCCTTGAGATAGTCCACCAGTTGCCGGACTTTCGGCGACAGGTGACGCTGCTGGGGGTACAGCGCCCATACCGCGGTATTCGGCGGCTGGTGGCCTTCCAGCAGGGAGACCAGGCGGCCGCTGCGCAGATGCTCGATCACGTAGTAGTCGGGCAGCTGGCACAGGCCGAAGCCGCGCAGGGCGGCGTCGAGCACCGCCTGGCCGCTGTTGCAGCGCCAGTTGCCCTGGACCCGGTGCTGGGTTTCCCGGCCGTCCTCGAGGAAGCTCCACAGGTCGCTGCTGCCGATCAGGCAGTTGAACTGGCCGAGTTCCGCCGGCGACTGCGGAGTGCCGTGGCGGCGCAGGTATTCCGGGGTGGCGCAGAGGTACATGACGCGTGGCGCCAACCGTGTGGCGACCAATCGCGAATCGCTCAGGCGGCCGAGGCGGATGGCCAGGTCGAAGCCCTCGTGGAGCAGGTCCAACTGGCGGTTGGACAGCTCGATGTCGACCCGCAGTTGCGGATAGTCGGCCATGAAGGCATTCACCAGCGGCACGATGAAACGTTCGCCGTAGGCCACCGCGCAGGTCATGCGCAGCAGGCCCTTGGGCTCCGCGGAGAGGTCGCTGACCGCGCGCAGGGCTTCGTCGCGGGCGTCCTGCAGGCGCTGGCAATGTTGCAGGAAGGTCTGTCCGGCTTCGCTCAGCGACACTCGCCGGGTGCTGCGGTAGAGCAGGCGGGTCTGCAGGCGCTCCTCCAGGCGGGCGACCTGGCGGCTGATGTGCGACGAGGAAACCCCCATGCGTTCGGCTGCCGCGGTGAACTGTCCGGTTTCGGCGACAGCGACGAATTCGTCGAGTCCTTCCCAGCGATTCATCTGGATTGTCCCTGTATAGCAATAATGTTTTGATTATTGCCTGATTATTCCTTGAAACGCGGTTTTCTACACTTTCCGTTTCAGTGGGTCGCTTAGCGGCCCGCCGGCTTCCATCGTTCAGGAGTTCCCAGATGATCAAGTCCCGTGCCGCCGTCGCCTTCGCCCCCAACAAACCGTTGGAAATCGTCGAGGTGGATGTGGCGCCGCCGCAGAAGGGCGAGGTACTGGTGCGCATCGTCGCCACCGGCGTCTGCCATACCGACGCGTACACCCTGTCCGGCCAGGATTCCGAGGGGGTGTTCCCGTGCATCCTGGGCCACGAAGGTGGCGGCATCGTCGAAGCGGTGGGCGAGGGCGTGACCTCCCTGCAGGTGGGCGACCATGTCATCCCGCTGTACACCGCCGAGTGCGGCAAGTGCAAATTCTGCCTGTCCGGCAAGACCAACCTCTGCCAGGCCGTGCGCGCCACCCAGGGCAAGGGCCTGATGCCCGACGGCACCAGCCGTTTCTCCTACAAGGGCGAGCCGGTCTTCCACTACATGGGCTGCTCGACCTTCTCCGAATACACCGTGCTGCCGGAAATCTCCCTGGCGAAGATTCCCAAGGATGCCCCGCTGGAGAAGGTCTGCCTGCTTGGCTGCGGCGTCACCACCGGGATCGGTGCCGTGCTGAATACCGCCAAGGTGGAAGAGGGCGCTACCGTTGCCATCTTCGGCCTGGGCGGCATCGGTTTGGCGGCGATCATCGGGGCGAAGATGGCCAAGGCCGCGCGCATCATCGCGGTCGACATCAACCCGGGCAAGTTCGATATCGCCAGGGAGCTGGGCGCCACCGACTTCATCAATCCGAAGGACTACGACAAGCCGATCCAGGACGTCATCGTCGAACTGACCGATGGCGGCGTCGACTACTCCTTCGAGTGCGTCGGCAACGTGCAGTTGATGCGCGCCGCGCTGGAATGCTGCCACAAGGGCTGGGGCGAGTCGGTGATCATCGGTGTCGCCGGCGCCGGCCAGGAAATCAGCACCCGGCCGTTCCAACTGGTCACCGGCCGCGTCTGGCGCGGTTCGGCGTTCGGCGGGGTGCGTGGGCGCAGCGAGCTGCCGAGCTATGTCGAGAAGGCGCAGAAGGGCGAGATCCCGCTGGATACCTTCATCACCCACACCATGGGGCTGGAGGACATCAACGAGGCCTTCGAGCTGATGCACGAAGGCAAGAGCATCCGCACCGTCATTCATTTCTGACAAGCCGTCGTGGCGAGCCCTGCGGCTCGCCACGATCGTTTCACGGAGGTCACGTGAAGGATTCCCTCGAACTGATCGGCAGCCAGAAGAACTTCGGCGGCTGGCACCAGCGTTACCGTCATTTTTCCCGGACCCTGAACTGCGAGATGGTCTTCGCCATCTACCTGCCGCCTCAGGCCGAGCCGGAGGCGGCGCTGCCGGCCCTGTACTGGCTGTCCGGGCTGACCTGTACCGACGAGAACTTCATGCAGAAGGCCGGCGCCCAGCGGGTTGCCGCCGAGCTGGGAGTGGTACTGGTGGCACCGGATACCAGTCCGCGCGGCAGCGGTGTCCCCGGCGATCCCGACGGCGCCTGGGACTTCGGCCTGGGCGCAGGCTTCTACCTGAACGCCACGCAGGAGCCCTGGTCCGCGCACTACCGCATGCACGACTACGTGGTGCACGAGTTGCCGGCGCTGATCGAGGCGCATTTCCCGGTGTCCCGGCGGCGCGGCATCAGCGGGCACTCGATGGGTGGGCATGGCGCGCTGGTCTGCGCGCTGCGCAACCCGGGACACTACCTGTCGCTGTCGGCCTTTGCGCCGATCTGCCATCCGAGCGATTGCCCCTGGGGCCAGAAGGCGTTCTCCCGCTACCTGGGCGAGGACCCGGCGGCCTGGCGCGAATGGGATGCCTGTGCGTTGCTCGAGGGCGCGTCCGAACGCTTGCCGATCCTGGTCGACCAGGGCGAGCGCGACGACTTCCTCGCCGTCCAGCTCAAGCCGGAAGCGCTGCGCAATGCGGCGGACAAGGCCGGCCACCCGCTGGAGTTGCGTCTGCAACCAGGCTACGACCACAGCTACTACTTCATCGCCAGCTTCATCGAGGATCACCTGCGCCATCATGCCGGGGTTCTCAACGGTTGATCCGCGATACCTGAAGCCTGTCCCGATCCGGGGTAGAATCACGCCCTGATTCCAACCAGGGCGTTTTTTCATGCGAATTGGCCATGGCTACGACGTGCATCGCTTCGGCGAGGGCGACTTCATCACCCTCGGCGGTGTGCGCATTCCCCACAAACACGGGCTGGTCGCCCACTCCGACGGCGACGTGCTGCTGCACGCCTTGTCCGATGCGCTGCTCGGCGCGGCGGCGCTGGGCGACATCGGCAAGCACTTCCCGGACACCGACCCGCGGTTCAAGGGCGCCGACAGTCGCGCGCTGCTGCGACACGTGGTCGCCATCGTCGCCGAGAAGGGCTGGAAGGTCGGCAACGTCGACGCCACCATCGTCGCCCAGGCGCCGAAGATGGCGCCGCACATCGAGACCATGCGCGGGTTGATCGCCGAGGACCTCGGCGTCGCGGTCGACCAGGTCAACGTCAAGGCCACCACTACCGAGCGGCTAGGTTTCACCGGACGCGAAGAGGGCATTGCTGTACATGCGGTCGCTTTGCTGATGGCCCGATGAGCGTTCTCGGCGAACTCGACCTGCTCGGGCCGCGCGCCCATGGGGCAGCCTGCGGCGAGGCGGTGCTCAAGGCCGTGGCCGAGGACTTCCAGGTCGACGAGGTGCTGGACATTCCCCTCAGCGGTGAAGGCGAGCACCTCTGGCTGTGGGTGGAAAAGCGCGGATTGAACACCGAGGAGGCGGCCCGTCGCCTCGGCCGCGCCGCCGGCGTGCAGCAGAAGAACGTCAGCTACGCCGGGTTGAAGGACCGCCAGGCCCTGACCCGGCAATGGTTCAGCCTGCATCTGCCGGGCAAGGCCGATCCCGACCTGGGTGCAGCCGAGGGCGCGGACTTGCGGATTCTTCGCCGCACCCGTCATTCGCGCAAGTTGCAGCGAGGCGCGCATGCCGCCAACGGCTTCACCCTGCGTCTGACCGGGCTGCGGGCGGAGCGTGCCCTTCTCGACGCGCGCTTGGAACGTATCGCCGCGGACGGCGTGCCCAATTATTTCGGCCTGCAACGCTTCGGCCACGGCGGCGGCAACCTGGTCGACGCGCGCAGTTGCGCGGAGCAGAGCCTGCTGCCGGCGAACCGCAACCTGCGTTCGCGCTTCCTTTCCGCCGGACGCAGCTACCTGTTCAACCGCCTGCTCGCCGAGCGGGTCGCGGGGGGGAGCTGGAACCGCGCAGCGGTCGGCGACCTGCTGGCCTTCACCGACAGCCGCAGCTTTTTCCTCGCTGGCGAGGAAGAATGCCGCGATGCCCGTCTGGCCGCCCTCGACCTGCACCCCACCGGACCGCTCTGGGGCGAGGGCGATCCGCCGAGCGGCGCCGGCGTCCTCGAACGCGAGCTGGCCCTGGCCGGGAGCGAGCCGGCGCTCTGCCGATGGCTGGCGAAGGCGGGCATGGCGCACGAACGGCGCATCCTGCGGCTCCCCATCCAGGGGCTGGCGTGGCATTATCCCGAACCTGATGTTCTGCAACTGGAATTCGTCCTGCCGGCCGGTTGTTTCGCCACCGTAGTGGTGCGTGAAATCCTCGACCTGGTACCGACAGGGCAGACGGAAAACCCATGCGCATACTGATTGCCAACGACGACGGGGTGACCGCACCCGGTATCGCCGCGCTTTACGACGCGCTGGCGGATCATGCCGATTGCGTAGTGATCGCCCCCGACCAGGACAAGAGCGGCGCCAGCAGTTCCCTGACGCTGGACCGCCCGCTGCACCCGCAGCGCCTGGACAACGGATTCATCAGCCTCAACGGCACGCCGACCGACTGCGTGCACCTGGGCCTGAACGGCTTGCTGGAGGAATTGCCGGACATGGTGGTCTCGGGTATCAACCTGGGCGCCAACCTCGGCGATGACGTCCTCTATTCCGGTACCGTGGCGGCGGCCATCGAAGGGCGCTTCCTGAAGGGGCCGGCCTTCGCCTTCTCGCTGGTCTCGCGGTTGGCGGACAACCTGCCCACCGCCATGCACTTCGCCCGCCTGCTGGTCTCCGCCCACGAGCGCCTGGCCGTGCCGCCGCGTACCGTGCTCAACGTCAATATCCCGAACCTGCCGCTGGATCGCGTACGCGGTATCCAACTGACCCGCCTCGGGCACCGCGCCCGCGCCGCCGCGCCGGTGAAGGTAGTCAATCCGCGCGGCAAGGAAGGCTACTGGATCGCCGCGGCCGGCGATGCCGAGGACGGCGGGCCCGGGACGGATTTCCACGCGGTCATGCAAGGCTACGTGTCGATCACCCCGTTGCAACTGGACCGTACCTTCCACGAAGCCTTCGGCGGCCTCGACGAATGGCTGGGAGGACTGACGTGATGTCCGAAGACCTGCATCGCCGGGGTATCGGCATGACCTCCCAGCGTACCCGAGAGCGCCTGATCCAGCGCCTGTACGAAGAAGGTCTGTCCAACGCCCATGTGCTCGAGGTGATCCGCCGCACGCCGCGTCATCTGTTCGTCGACGAGGCGCTCTCGCACCGCGCCTACGAAGACACCGCCCTGCCGATCGGCCACAACCAGACCATTTCCCAGCCGTTCATGGTGGCGCGGATGACCGAGTTGCTGCTGGCGGCCGGCCCGCTGGACAAGGTCATGGAGATCGGTACCGGGTCCGGCTACCAGACCGCAGTGCTGGCGCAACTGGTCGAGCGGGTCTTCTCCGTCGAGCGGATCCAGGCGTTGCAGGACAAGGCCAAGGAGCGTCTTGCGGAGCTAAACCTGCGTAATGTTGTCTTTCGTTGGGGCGATGGCTGGGAAGGCTGGTCGGCGTTGGCTCCCTACAATGGAATCATCGTCACCGCGGCGGCCACGGAAGTCCCGCAGTCGTTGCTGGACCAGTTGGCGCCTGGGGGGCGCCTGGTGATCCCGGTCGGTGGCGGCGAGGTCCAGCAACTGATGCTGATCGTCCGCACCGAGGACGGGTTCAGCCGCCAGGTACTCGACTCGGTACGTTTCGTCCCGTTGCTCAACGGCCCGATCGCCTGAGCCGGCGGCCGGCGTCGCCGGCCCGATTGAACGAAAGCGAAGAAGATGGATAAGGGGGAAGGATTGAGGCTAGCAGCGACCCTGCGGCAATGGACTCGGCTCTACGGTGGCTGCCACCTGTTGCTCGGGGCCGTCGTCTGTTCCCTTCTCGCCGCCTGTTCGTCGTCGCCTCCCGGCGGGGTCAAGGTCGTCGATCGCAACGGTTCCGCGCCTGCCGCTGCGCGGCGTACGCCGGTCACCAGCGGGCAGTACATCGTGCGCCGCGGCGACACCCTGTATTCCATTGCCTTCCGCTTCGGCTGGGACTGGAAAGCCCTGGCCGCGCGCAATGGTATCGCGCCGCCCTATACCATCCAGGTCGGTCAAGCTATCCAATTTGGTGGGCGGGCATCGGCGCAACCGTCCGTCGCGAAAAACACGCCGGTCGTCGCTGCGCCCGTGGCGAGCAAGCCTACCCCGGTTCCACCCGCTGTTAGTACGTCGGTACCTGCCAAGCCCGCACCGGCTCCGGCCTCGACCACGACCCCACCCAGCAGCGGCGCGACTCCCGTCGTCGCGGGGCCTGCGGTGGGCGGTTGGGCATGGCCTGCGAGCGGTACGCTGATCGGCCGTTTTGCCTCAAACGGAAGTTTGAATAAAGGGATTGATATAGCCGGTCAATTGGGCCAGCCTGTCCTGGCTGCGTCTGGTGGGACCGTTGTATACGCCGGTAGTGGTTTGCGGGGCTACGGCGAGTTGGTCATCATCAAACACAACGAGACCTACGTGAGTGCCTACGGTCACAACCGCAGGCTGCTGGTGCGGGAAGGGCAACAGGTCAAGGTAGGGCAATCGATTGCCGAGATGGGCTCCACAGGAACCGATCGGGTGAAGCTGCACTTCGAGATTCGCCGCCAGGGTAAGCCTGTCGATCCACTGCAATATTTGCCACGTCGCTGACCGGGAGTTCGCCCGCCCACATCATGTAGGTGAGCGGGTCCGGGCGTGTCCAGCGGGAAAGGAATCGCCCGGGCTTGAGTCGAACTCATGCAAGGGATAACGACATGGCACTCAAAAAAGAAGGGCCGGAGTTTGACCACGATGATGAAGTGCTCCTCCTGGAGCCCGGCATCATGCTGGACGAGTCGTCTGCCGACGAGCAGCCTTCTCCCCGGGCAACTCCAAAAGCCACCACTTCCTTCTCTTCCAAACAACACAAGCACATCGACTACACGCGCGCGTTGGACGCAACGCAGCTGTATCTCAACGAAATCGGTTTCTCGCCCCTGTTGACGCCCGAAGAGGAAGTCCACTTCGCTCGTCTGGCGCAGAAGGGCGATCCCGCTGGTCGGAAGCGGATGATCGAGAGCAACCTGCGGTTGGTGGTGAAGATCGCCCGGCGCTATGTCAATCGCGGACTGTCCCTGCTCGACCTGATCGAGGAAGGCAACCTAGGCCTGATCCGCGCCGTGGAGAAGTTCGATCCGGAGCGCGGATTCCGGTTCTCGACCTACGCCACCTGGTGGATCCGCCAGACCATCGAACGGGCCATCATGAACCAGACCCGGACCATCCGTTTGCCGATCCATGTGGTCAAGGAGCTCAACGTATACCTGCGTGCGGCGCGGGAACTGACCCACAAGCTCGACCACGAACCTTCCCCCGAAGAAATCGCCAACCTGCTGGAGAAGCCGGTCGCCGAGGTCAAGCGCATGCTCGGCCTGAACGAACGGGTGACTTCGGTGGACGTCTCTCTTGGTCCGGACTCGGACAAGACCCTGCTGGATACGCTCACCGACGATCGCCCCACCGATCCGTGCGAGCTGCTGCAGGATGACGATCTCAGCGAAAGCATCGACCAGTGGCTGACGGAACTCACCGACAAGCAGCGTGAGGTGGTGATTCGCCGCTTCGGCTTGCGCGGGCACGAAAGCAGCACGCTGGAAGAGGTCGGCCAGGAAATCGGCCTGACCCGCGAGCGGGTTCGTCAGATCCAGGTCGAGGCGCTGAAGCGCCTGCGGGAGATCCTGGAGAAGAACGGCCTGTCGAGTGACGCGCTGTTCCAGTGACGGAAAACCTTAGACCCACGGAAGACCCGGCGTTCGCCGGGTTTTTTGTGTCTGCTCTTGTAAGCATTAACTTACACGGCGTGTGAGCCTAAGTAGATAAATGTCCGGGAGGTTTGCCAAAAACACTTGGTGAATTTAAGTAACCTATTGAAAATAAAGGAATATATTTTTTTAAAATGGCTGCCGAAGAAGCTTCGCTGGGTTTTCTGGCAGGTTGCGGGAGCACAGGGAATCGCTAATATCACTCCTGCGTACAGGGAACACGCAACCCCGAAGGATCGGGGAAGGGACGTCGCCAGGGAGGCGATTCATCAGGATGATGACGAGGGACTGAAGAGTGGGCGGGGTAATACCCCGCCCCTTTTTTTGCCTGCCGTTTTACTCGTTGCCAAAGAAAAGGCCCGCTGTTTGCGGGCCTTGGCGTATCAGCGCTCCAGATGCTGGAGCTTGCCGGCGACGCCGTCCCATTCCTCGGCGTCGGGCAGGGCATCCTTCTTCTCGGTGATGTTCGGCCAGACTTCCGCCAGTTCGCTGTTCAGCTCGATGAATTCCTGCATGTTCTCCGGCACTTCGTCTTCGGAGAAAATCGCCTGGGCCGGACATTCGGGCTCGCACAGGGCGCAGTCGATGCACTCGTCCGGATGGATGACCAGGAAGTTGGGTCCTTCGTAGAAGCAGTCTACCGGGCAGACTTCCACGCAGTCGGTGTATT
This sequence comes from Pseudomonas sp. HMSC066A08, assembly GCF_001813025.1. Taxonomy (NCBI): domain Bacteria; kingdom Pseudomonadati; phylum Pseudomonadota; class Gammaproteobacteria; order Pseudomonadales; family Pseudomonadaceae; genus Pseudomonas; species Pseudomonas sp. HMSC066A08. The sequence continues at coordinate 466,362 of NZ_KV811348.1, read as the reverse complement.
TGCACTTGATGCAGTTGTCGGTGACGACGAAGGTCATTTTCTAGTTCTCTCCTCAGGCGGGCGGCTAAGCGCGCGCGATTCTAGCAGCTTGTGCGGTAGTCCGTCAGACCCGCATCTTCCATGCATATAACAGATCGAGAGCTTGCCGCGGGCTGATATCGTCGGGATTGATCCTCGACAATTCATCGATCACCGGGTGCGGCAGGCTGGCGAACAGGTCGCTCTGCATCGGCGAGGCGGGCTTGCCGCTCTGCTGGCTCGGCATCTCGTGCGGCAGGCTGGTGGTTTCCAGGCGCTTGAGGTGTTCGCGGGCGCGCTGGATTACCGGGGCCGGCACGCCGGCCAACTGGGCCACCGCGAGGCCGTAGCTCTGGCTCGCCGGTCCCGGCAGTACATGGTGCAGGAACACGATGCGTTCATTGTGCTCGGTCGCGTTCAGGTGCACGTTGGCTACCGCTGGTTGGCTTTCCGGCAGTACGGTCAGTTCGAAATAGTGGGTGGCGAACAGGGTGAAGGCGCGAGTCCGGGCCAGGTCCTCGGCCGCTGCCCAGGCCAGCGACAGGCCGTCGAAGGTGCTGGTGCCGCGGCCGACCTCATCCATCAGCACCAGGCTCTTGTCGGTGGCGTTGTGCAGGATGTTGGCGGTTTCGCTCATTTCCACCATGAAGGTCGAGCGGCCGCCGGCAAGATCGTCGGACGAGCCGATGCGGGTGAAGATGCGGTCCACCAGGGACAGCTCGCAGCGTGCAGCCGGAACGAAGCTGCCGATATGCGCAAGCAGCACGATCAGCGCGGTTTGCCGCATGTAGGTGGATTTACCGCCCATGTTCGGGCCGGTGATCACCAGCATCCGGGTGTCGGCATCCAGCGCCAGGTCGTTGGCCACGAACGGCGTCTCCAGCACCTGCTCGACCACCGGATGGCGGCCCTGCTCGATGTGCAGGCAGGTGTGCTCGACGAACCGCGGGCGATTCAGGTCGAGGTTCAGCGCGCGTTCGGCGAGATTCGCCAGCACGTCCAGTTCCGCCAGCGCCGAGGCGCTGTCCTGGAGCGGAGCGAGGTGGCCGATCAGGCGTTCCAGCAGCTCTTCGTAGAGTGCCTTCTCGCGGGCCAGGGCGCGGCTCTGGGCCGACAGCGCCTTGTCCTCGAAGGCCTTCAGTTCCGGAGTGATGAAGCGCTCGGCGCCTTTCAGGGTCTGCCGGCGGATGTAGTCGGCCGGAGCCTGTTCGGCCTGCACCCGTGGCAGCTCGATGAAGTAGCCATGGATGCGGTTGTAGCCGACCTTCAGGTTGGGCAGGCCGGTGCGGGCCTTCTCGCGCGCTTCCAGGTCCATCAGGAATTGCCCGGCGTTTTCGCTCAGCGCCTGCAGCTCGTCCAGCTCGGCGTCATAGCCGGTCTTGATCACGCCACCGTCGCGGATCACCGCCGGCGGGTTGTCGATGATCGCCTTGGCCAGCAGTTCGGCGAGTTCGGGATAGGTGCCGATGGTGGTGGCCAGCGCCTGCAGGTGCGGCGCTTCCAGTTCGGTCATGGCGTTCTGCAGGTCCGGCAGCGCCGCCAGCGCGTCGCGCAGGCGCGCCAGGTCGCGAGGGCGGGCGTTGCGCAGGCCGATGCGGGCGAGGATACGTTCGAGGTCGCCGATTTCCTTGAGCTGCGGTTGCAGGTTCTCGAAGCGGTAGCGTTCCAGCAGGCAGGCAATGGACTCCTGGCGAGCTTCCAGCACCGCGCGGTCACGCAGCGGACGGTTCAGCCAGCGGCTCATCAGGCGGCTGGCCATGGCGGTTTGGCAGCGGTCGACCACCGATTGCAGGGTGTTCTCGCGGCCACCGCCGAGATTGATATCCAGCTCCAGGTTGCGGCGGCTGGCGCCGTCGAGGATCACCGTGTCATCGAGGCGGTCGTGGCGCAGGCTGCGTAGGTGCGGCAGGGCGGTACGCTGGGTTTCCTTGGCATAGGCGAGCAGGCAGCCGGCGGCGCCGATGGCCAGGGTCAGGTTCTGGCAGCCGAAGCCTTTCAGGTCCTGGGTGCCGAATTGCTGGCAGAGGCTCTTGTGCGCCGAGTCGCGATCGAAGTCCCATGGCGCGCGGCGACGTACGCCGCGGCGCTTCTCCGCCGGCAGGCCCTGTGGCCAGTCGTCGGGAATCAGTAGCTCGGCCGGGTTGAGGCGCTCCAGTTCGGCCAGCAGGGTTTCCCAGCCTTTTATCTCCTGGACGCTGAAGCGGCCGCTGGTGATGTCCAGCACGGCGAGGCCGAACAGGCGCTCGTCGCCGAGGATCGCCGCCAGCAGGTTGTCGCGGCGTTCGTCGAGCAGCGCCTCGTCGCTCACCGTACCGGGAGTGATGATCCGCACCACCTGGCGCTCCACCGGCCCCTTGCTGGTGGCCGGATCGCCGATCTGCTCGCAGATCGCCACCGACTCGCCGAGCTTGACCAGTTTGGCCAGGTAGCCCTCCGCGGAATGGAAGGGAATGCCTGCCATCGGGATCGCCTTGCCGCCGGACTGGCCGCGAGCGGTCAGGGTGATGTCGAGCAGCTTGGCGGCCTTCTTCGCGTCCTCGTAGAACAGCTCGTAGAAGTCGCCCATGCGATAGAACATCAATTGGTCGGGGTGCTGATGCTTCAGTTTGAAGTACTGCTGCATCATTGGCGTGTGCTGGGAGAGGTCGGTCATACGGGCCTTCGGAAGCGGGCTTTGGACGGTGCAAAAGAGGGTAATGTTAACCCGATTCGCCGGCCTGTGTCGGGTCCGTTCGGGACGATGGGAAACAGGCGCGGCCCATCTGGCCCGCGCCTGCGACGGTTGCTTCAGCGTGCCGCGGTATAGCTGGCGCCGAGCTTCTGCCGACCGTCGGGCAGGTTGATCTGCGCCGGGTCGAGACGCCAGACCCGCGCCGCGGCGATGTCGCCGAGGAGCAGGCTGTAGGTCGGGTCGAACGAGGTGCTGGAGAAGATCAGGTAGTCCTCGTTCACCGGTGCGGCGTCGGAATTGTCGCCCTGGCAGTGGTTGAGCGGTAGTGTCGCCGGAGTGCCGGGCGGGCTGTTGGGTACGACCATGGCCAACTGGTCGTTGCCGGCCGGCTGGGTGCGCGAGAGGAAGTAGGCGGTGTAGTCGCGTACCACCGGGTAATAGTCGCGGCCCCCCGCGGCCGGGGTGGCGAGGGGGCTGACCTGGCCGTTCTCCAGGTTCCTGCGCACCACCCGCAGGCTGTCGCCGGCTCCTGTCGCGTAGACCACGTACTTGCCTGAGGGGGTGAGGAACGGCATCGACTCCTCGGTGCTCCAGCCGTCGCTGGTCACGGCTTTCCAGGCGCTCACGCCGACGCTGCCATCGCCATTGAAGACCAGGGTGGCGAGGCGGATGTCGCCCTCGTGCTTGAGCACGACCTGGCGGCCGTCGAAGGAGAACTTCGGGTCCTCGTTGCGACCGCCGATGGCCGCGGTCAGGTTGCTCGGCGCCTGGGTACCGCCGATGGCCCAGGCGAATACGTGCCAGGCGCCATTCTGGCGGCCCATGAAGGTCAGGTAGCGGCCGTCCGGGGAGAAATGCGCATTCATCGGGTCCTCGATGTTCCAGCCGGGCTGGTTGAGCAGGCGGGTGCTCTTGCTCTTGAAATCGTGCAGGTAGAGGTTCGAGGAGCCGTCCCCGTACTCCATATAGCTGTGGTAGACCAGGCGTCCGCCGAGCGCGGGCAGGCTGCTGGCCGGTTGCAGGGTCAGGTTGGCGGTGCAGGCCGCATGGGCGGGGAAGCTGGCAATGGGGGAGAAGAGCAGGGCGAGGGACAGCAGCGAGGCCTTGAGCGGCGCTATGTTCATGGGGGCCTTTCCTTGGACGGTGATGGAGCATGCATGTTCGCGCATTCGCTGCCTTCGCGCGGTTGCGCTTGTCCGAAAGCTGCTTCTGAATGGAAAAGCCGATGGTGTAGGGTAGTCCCTTTCCGTTTCTACCCTGGAGAACAGTGATGACCCTGATGGAGTCCGACCTGACCGCACTGGCCGCCCGCCTCGGCGAAAGCCTTCGTTACCTGGGCGAGCAGGTCAGCACGGCGGAATCCTGCACCGGTGGCGGCATCGCCGAGGCGATCACCCGCATCCCGGGGAGTTCGGGCTGGTTCGAGGCTGGCTACGTGACCTACTCGAACCGCCAGAAGACCCTCCAGCTGCAGGTGCCCGAGTCGCTGTTCCCGGCAGTCGGCGCGGTCAGCCGGGAAGTGGTCGAGGCCATGGTGCGCGGCGCCCAGCGGCACAGCGGAGCGCGTTTCGCGGTGGCGGTGAGCGGTGTCGCCGGGCCCGACGGCGGCTCGCCGGAGAAGCCGGTAGGCACGGTCTGGCTGGCCTGGGCCGACGGCGAGCGGCTGGTCAGCGAGCGCTGCCAGTTCAACGGCGACCGCGATGCCGTGCGCCGGCAGACAGTGGCGACCGCGCTGACCGGCCTGCTGCGCATGAGCAACGGCGAGAACCCGGGCTAGCCGCGCCTGCGGGCAACCGTTCGGAACATTCTTCCCGTCGGGGGTAGGCGAGCGACTTGCCCTGTGGAATAATACTGTCTACTTATACAGTTGT
>NZ_KV811348.1:389257-461702 GCF_001813025.1 Pseudomonas sp. HMSC066A08 | reverse complement strand
TGTCTACTTATACAGTTGTTCGTGGCCGTCCGGCCGCCCTGACTTCGCGAGGACTTCAATGGACGAGAACAAGAAGCGCGCCCTGGCCGCGGCCCTGGGACAGATCGAACGCCAATTCGGCAAGGGCGCGGTCATGCGCATGGGCGACCATGAGCGCCAGGCGATCCCGGCCATCTCCACCGGCTCCCTGGGCCTGGACATCGCCCTCGGCATCGGCGGCCTGCCCAAGGGCCGGATCGTCGAGATCTACGGTCCGGAATCCTCCGGCAAGACCACCCTGACCCTCTCGGTGATCGCCGAGGCCCAGAAACAGGGCGCCACCTGTGCCTTCGTCGACGCCGAGCACGCGCTCGATCCCGACTATGCCGGCAAGCTGGGCGTCAACGTCGACGACCTGCTGGTCTCCCAGCCGGACACCGGCGAGCAGGCCCTGGAAATCACCGACATGCTGGTGCGCTCCAACGCGGTCGACGTGATCATCGTCGACTCCGTGGCCGCGCTGGTACCCAAGGCCGAGATCGAAGGCGAGATGGGCGACGCCCACGTCGGCCTGCAGGCACGCCTGATGTCCCAGGCGCTGCGCAAGATCACCGGCAACATCAAGAACGCCAACTGCCTGGTCATCTTCATCAACCAGATCCGCATGAAGATCGGCGTCATGTTCGGCAACCCGGAAACCACCACCGGCGGTAACGCACTGAAGTTCTACGCCTCGGTTCGCCTGGACATCCGTCGTACCGGCGCGGTGAAGGAAGGCGACGAGGTGGTGGGTAGCGAAACCCGCGTCAAGGTGGTGAAGAACAAGGTTTCCCCGCCGTTCCGCCAGGCCGAGTTCCAGATCCTCTACGGCAAGGGCATCTACCGTACCGGCGAGATCATCGACCTGGGCGTGCAACTGGGCCTGGTCGAGAAGTCCGGCGCCTGGTACAGCTACCAGGGCAGCAAGATCGGCCAGGGCAAGGCGAATGCCGCCAAGTACCTGGAAGACAATCCGGAAATCGGTTCGGTGCTGGAGAAGACCATTCGCGACCAGCTGCTGGCCAAGAGCGGCCCGGTGAAAGCCGACGCCGAAGAAGTGGCTGACGCCGAAGCCGATTGAGGCCAATGGCGACCGTGCTCGATACGCCCGTCGCCGTGCGGCGGGCGGCCATGGATCTGTTGGCGCGCCGTGAGCACGGGCGTGCCGAACTTTCCCGCAAGTTGCGCCAGCGTGGCGCGTCTGCCGAGTTGATCGATCCCGCCCTCGACCGCCTGGCCGAGGAAGGTCTGCTCGACGAATCCCGCTATCTCGAAAGCTTCATCGCCAGTCGCGCCCGCGGCGGCCATGGGCCGTTGCGCATCCGTGAGGAACTGGCGCAACGCGGCCTGCCGCGCGCCGATATCGAAAGGGCGCTGGATGCCTGCGAGGTCGACTGGAGCGCGCAATTGCGCGAGGTCTGGCGACGCAAGTTCGCCCGCCTGCCGCAGGACGCCAGGGAAAAGGCCCAGCAGGGCCGCTTCCTGGCGTACCGGGGTTACTCCATGGAGTCGATCAGCCGCCTGTTGAACGGCCGCAGCGACGATTGAGCGCGTGCCGGAGCGGCAGCTTCAGTCCCAGTTTTCCGGCAGGTTGATGTAGTCCAGCAATTCCCGCAGACGCCCCTGGTCGCGCCCGTTGAACACGAAGGCGAGGCGGGTCAGGTTGCGGAACTCCGGTTCGTCCTGTTCCTGCTCGCTGTAGGCCTGCTGCTGGAAGCCGCCGCTCAGGCAGAGGCTGGCGAAGTGTTCGTGCAGGTGCGCCAGAGCGGCTTCGTTCAGGGCGTGGTTCAGGCGAATCACGAAAGTGCCTTTCAGCCAGCGGCTGGAGTGGAAGTTGCGGTAGAACTGGGCGATTTCCTTCACCGCGTCTTCGGCCGAATGCACCAGGCGCATCAGGCGCATGTCGGCCGGCAGGATATAGTGGTTCTCCAGCAACTGTTCCTGCATGAACTCCAGGGCGTGTTCCCAGTAGCGGCCGCCCGGCTGGTCGAGCAGCACGATCGGCACCAGCGGGCTCTTGCCGGTCTGCACCAGGGTCAGCACTTCCAGTGCCTCGTCGAGGGTGCCGAAGCCGCCGGGGCAGAGCACCAGGGCGTCGGCTTCCTTGACGAAGAACAGCTTGCGCAGGAAGAAGAAGTGGAACGACAGCAGGTTGCCGCTGCCGTCCACCGTATGGTTGGCGTGCTGTTCGAAGGGCAGGGTGATATTGAAGCCCAGGCTGTTCTCCAGCCCGGCGCCTTCGTGGGCGGCGGCCATGATGCCGCCGCCGGCGCCGGTGATCACCATCAGGTCGTAGCGGGCCAGTTCCTCGCCCAGCTTGCGCGCCAGGGCATAGACCGGATGTTCGGCCGGCGTGCGCGCCGAGCCGAACACCGTGACCTTGCGTCGCCGCTTGAACTGCTCGAGGACGCTGAAGGCATGCTCCATCTCGCGCAGGGTCTGCAGCATGATCTTGGCGTCCCAGCGGTTGCGGTCGGCCTGGGCCATGCGCGTCACGGTGAAGAGCATCTCGCGGTAGAGCGCGAGATTGGGGCTGTCGCCGGGAGCCGCAAGGGCCGCCAGTTCGTCGACCTTCCGCGCCAGGTCGGTGCCGCTGGTCTGGAAGTGCCGGGAAAGATAGTCATCGGCTTCGTAGGGCATTCGCATACTCCTTCTACAACCACCCTGTACAGGCGGTCATCCGCATACTGCCACGGACTGCGTGACAGTTGCGGACGGCGGCTCAGATCTCGATGCGTTCGCCGGGCTCCGGTATCTCGGCATCCCAGTCGAGACGCTCGCGGATCGCGCCCTGCAGCGCTTCCATCTTTTCCCGCTCGCCATGTATCAGGTATAGCGCTGGACGGTGGGCGAAGTGACCGACCCAGTCGAGCAGCTGCGATTGCCCGGCGTGGGCGGAGAAGCCGCCGAGGGTATGGATCTGCGCCTTGACCGCGATGCGCTGGTGGAACACGCGAACCGCGCTGGCGCCGTCGACGATGTTGCGGCCCAGGGTGCCGCGCGCCTGGAAGCCGGGGAATACCACATGGCATTCCGGACGCCAGAGGTTGTGCTTGAAGTGATGGACGATACGGCCGCCGGTGCACATGCCGCTGCCGGCGATGATGATCGCGCCGCTCTTGATCCGGTTGATCGCCATCGACTCGTCGGCGCTGCGGGTGACGCGCAGCACCGGCAGCCATTCCTCCAGGCGGGTGGTGCCGGTGCCGCGAATGTACTCGCGGTCGCGGTCGTCGAACTCGTTGCTGTGGCGCAGGTAGATGCCGTTGGCGCGGGCGGCCATCGGGCTGTCGAGGAATACCGCCTGTTGCGGCAGGCGGCCCTCCTGGTAGAAGCGGCCGAGGTAGTAGAGCAGGTCCTGGGTGCGACCGACGGCGAACGACGGGATCAGCACGTTGCCGCCGTCGCGATGCGCCTGGTCGAGAATCGCCGCCAGTTCCTCCAGGGTGTCGTTGCTGTCGCGGTGATCGCGATCGCCGTAGGTGGACTCGAGCATCACCACGTCGGCCCGGCTCAGCGGCGAGGGCGCGCGCATCAACGGCGAGCAGGTGTTGCCGAGGTCGCCGGAAAACACCAGGCGGCGCGGTTGAACCTGGTCGTGGAATTGCACTTCGACGATCGACGAGCCGAGGATGTGCCCGGCGTTGTGAAAGGTCACCCGCACGCCACGAGCGACCGCCACGGTGCTGCCGAGGCTGATCGGCCGGCGCAGCTTGAGCGCGCGTTCGGTGTCGGCCTGGGTATACAGCGGCTTGATGCTCGGCTTGCCGATCCGGTTGCGCCAGCGGTTCTCCCACTCGGCGTCCTTTTCCTGGATGTGCGCGGAGTCCAGCAGCATGAGTTCCAGCAGTTCGCAGGTGGCCTCGGTGGCGAAGATCGGGCCCTTGAAGCCCTCGGCCGCCAGGCGCGGTAGCAGGCCGCTGTGGTCCAGGTGGGCGTGGGAGATGACCACCGCGTCGATGCTCGCGGGATCGAAGGGGAAGGGCGCGCGGTTGCCGTTGTCGGCTTCGCGGCGCCCCTGGCGCATGCCGCATTCGAGCAGGACCTTCACGCCCTCGAGGGTTTCCAGCAGATAACAGGAGCCAGTGACCTCCTGGGCGGCGCCTAGAAACGTCAGTGATGCCATCGAGCCTCCTCCGTCAGAGCTCTGTCGACGCCCCGATACCTTTCGGGGATCGTGGAATGCCATGGAACCTTCGTACAGGGCCAGGGTGAACGAATCGGGGGCGGGGAGCTTGATGCAGGTCAGCGCCCTTTGCCGTGTGCTGCCTAGACTGCAAGGCACCACTAGGGAGGCTACCCACCATGAGTCAGATTCTGCCCAGTCAGGACGAGTTGCTTGCCCATGCGGCGGCCGAGCCGGCGTTTGCCGCGTGGCTGCAAGGCCATGGTCCGCTCCAGCATAGCGCAGAGACCCGCGCCGCCGTGTTCCGCACCGCTCATCAATTGGTCCAAGCCGGGCTGCAACCGGACCTGGCCAGCGTCTACCAGCTGTTCCGCGCCCTCGACCGGCTGACCGCCAGCGCCCTGCGCATCGTCGTGCACATGACCTACGCCCGGCGCATCCGCCTGGACGGCCAGCCGTTGCAGGCCGAGGATTTCAAGACACAGCCCGAGGGCCACACCGGCGGAGCCCTGAACATGGTCCCGGCCTACGCCGGCTATCTGGCACTCAACGTCCTGACCGGCAAGACTCGCGCCTGGCTGATGGGCCAGGGCCATTGCGTGGCCGCCATCGACGCGCTGAACGTCCTCACCGGCAACCTGCACCCGGAGCAGGAGCGCGCCTATGCCGACGGCGAGGAAGGGCTGAACCGCTTGCTGCAGGACTTCTACGGCTACGCCCAGGCCCCCAACGGCGCACCGGCGGCGCCACTGGGCAGCCACGTGAATCCGCATACCGCCGGCGGTATCGCCGAGGGCGGCTACCTCGGCTTCGCCGAATTGCAGTATGCACACATGCCGCTGCCCGGCGAGACCCTGGTGGCGTTCCTCTCCGATGGTGCCGCCGAGGAACAGCGCGGCAGCGACTGGATTCCGCGTTGGTGGCGAGCCGAGGATTGCGGGGCGGCGCTGCCGGTGATGATCGCCAATGGTCGGCGCATCGAGCAGCGCACCGAACTGGGCACCCACGAGGGGCTGGAGGGTTTCAAGCTGCATCTGCGCCGCTGCGGCTTCGATCCGATCAGCTTCGATGGGCGCGACCCGGCCGCCTTCGTCTGTACGCTCTGGGAGATGGAGCAGCGCCTGGAGCGGCGCGTGCAGGAGAAGAACAGCGGCATCCTCCGCTACCCGCTGCCGATTCCCTACGGCATCGCCGAGACGGTCAAGGGCTTCGGTTTCTATGGCGCCGGCAGCAACGCCGCGCACAACCTGCCGCTGCCGGGCAATCCGCATAACGACGAACAGGCCCGGCAACTGTTCAACCAGCATGCAAACGAACTCTGGGTCGAGCCTGAGGCTCTCGAATTGGCCCGCCGGCTGTTCGCCGAGCAGCGCGGTGAGCGTCCCCTCGAACGGGACAACCCGCTGGCCCTGCGCCATCCCATCGAACCGATCATCCCGCCGCTGCGCTATCGCGACGACGCCTGCTCGCCGATGGCCGCGCTGGACCGCTTCTATACCGAGCTGGTGGAGGCCAACCCCGACCTGCGCGCCCGTGTCGGCAATCCCGACGAATTGGCCAGCAACCGCCTCGGCGGCGTGCTCAAGGCGCTCAAGCATCGGGTCAGCGAGCCGGAGAGCGAACTGGAGTCGGTGAGCGGTCGGGTCATCACCGCGCTCAACGAGGAGGCGGTGGTGTCCGCCTGCCTGGCCAACCAGGGCGGACTCAACCTGGTTGCCAGCTACGAGGCGTTCTGCGTGAAGATGCTCGGCGCGGTGCGTCAGACCCTGATTTTCGCCCGCCAACAGAAGGAGGTTGGGCGCCCGGCCGGCTGGCTGGGCTGGCCGCTGGTCGCTACTTCGCATACCTGGGAGAACGGCAAGAACCAGCAGTCGCACCAGGACACCACCTTCTGCGAGGCCCTGCTTGGCGAGATGAGCGACATGGTCCGGGTGCTCTTTCCGGCCGACCACAACAGCGCCCTGGCGCTGCTGCCGACGATCTACCGCAGCCGGGGGCAACTGGCCTGCCTGGTGATCCCCAAGCGCGACCGGCCGATGGTGTTCGACGCCGTCCAGGCCGAGCGCCTGGCCCGCGACGGCGCCATCCTGGTCGAGGAGCGCTGCGGCTCCGACCCGCTGCTGCTGATCGCCAACGGCAGCTACCAGCTCGAACAGATGCGCCGCGCCGCGCAGCGCCTGGCCGAGGCCGGGCAGGCCTACCGGCTGGTCTACCTGCAGGAGCCGGGACGCTTCCGCGCGCCGCGCGATCGCTGGGAGGTCGAGGCGGTGGCCGACGAGGCGCTGGTGGAACGACTGTTCCCGGATAGCCATGAGCGCCGCGTGCTGCTCACCCATATGCGTGCGGAAGTGGCGCGCGGGCATCTTTGGCCGATCCTGCCGGATGCCCGGCGCACCTCGGTACTCGGCTATCGCAACCGCGGCGGCACCCTCGACGAGGCGGGCATGCAGTTCGCCAACCGCGCCTGCTGGGGCAACGTGTTGGCGGCTTGCGCCCGCTTGATGGAGGTGCCGCGCACCGCGCTGCTGACCCCGGAGGAAGCGGCGGCGGTGGCTGGCAAGGGCGATCCGGCGTTGTTGCGCTGAGTTCGGCTGCGTATCGGCGGATAACGCTTGTGGCGTTATTCGCCCTGCCGAACGGGGGGGGGCCTGGCGAAGGCAGGGGTGGGCAGGGTATCGGCGGATAACCTCTGCGGCGTTATCGCCTACGGAGCGGGGGGACGAAGCGGCTTGAGCAGCCCGTCCAGCCCGTCGATCTTCAGTTCCAGGGTCAACTGCATCAGCCGCCCGAGTTCACCGGGCGGGAACCCTTTCTTGTAGAACCATAGCAGATACTCCTCCGGCAGGTCGACCAGCATCCGCCCCTGGTACTTGCCGAACGGCATCGGCGTCCTGGCGATCTTCAGCAGATGCTGCTTGTCCAGCATGGCGACCGCGCGGCGCGCTTACTTCTTGCCCTGGATGCGGCAGCTGCCGGCATCGAAGCGTTCGGTGGCGACCGGCTGGTTGGTCTTGTACTCGGTGAAGCTGTAGGTGAGGATCGCGCCGCGGGCGAGCAACTGGCGATAGCCGGTATTGCTGCACACGCTATCGCCGAGTTGGCTGCGCACGCTATCCGGATTGGAGCGCATGCGCTCGGCGTGGCTGGCGCGAACGCTGAGGTGATTGATCAACTGGTTGCCTTCGACGGTGTAGCCCTGGTCGAGGATGTCTTCGTTGATGGCGCGGGGAGTGCCTACGCTGCTTTCCTTGGCCACTTTCTCCAGCATCTTGCTCAGTTCGAAATCCTTGAGCGAGGCGGCATGGGCGGCGGTGGGCAGGACGAAACAAAGGGCAAGGGCCATGAAGCGCGACATCGAAGATCTCCTGGGGCAATAAGCGGATTCGACCGATGGAGGGGCGAATTGTTTCCGTCGGCCCTTTCCCGGGACGGACGGTGACGAATGGGCGCCATGTTACCGCGTTCGGTGCGGGGCACGGAAACGCAAAAGGGCGACCGAGGGTCGCCCTTTCGTCGATAGCGGTGCGGATCAGCGCAGCTTGATCTCGGTCCAGAGCTTGTTCAGGGCGCGACGCTGGCGCGAGTTCAGGTCCTTCAGCGGCTCCAGCCTGGCCTGGGTGGCGGCGTCCGGGAACAGGGCGGCGAGCGTCTTGATTTCCGGCTTGATGAAGGGCAGGGCGGCGGCGTTGGGCGTGCCGGTACCGATCTGGTTGGTCAGTTCGGAAGCGTTCCGACCGTCGAGCATGAAGTCGATGAAGCGGTAGGCCAGGTCAGGGTTCTTCGAGCCTTTGTGGATCACCATGTTGTCGATGGCCAGCACCGCACCTTGGCGGGGCAGGGCGAAGTCGACCTTGAAGGCGCGGCCGGCAGCCTCCGCGTCGGCCCTGGCCTGGTACATGTCGCTGGAGTAGCCATGGGCGACCCAGATGTTGCCCAGGGTCAGTTCCTTGATATAGCTCGAGGAGTTGAACGCGGCCCAGTACGGCTTGGCGGCGAGGATCAGCGCCTGGGCTTCCTTCCAGTGCTGCGGGTCGGTGTCGTTGGCGGAGTGGCCGAGGTACTTCAGGGCGGCGCCGAACAGTTCCTGCGGGTCGTCCATCACCGTGACCCTGCCCTTGATCTTCTCCAGGACCGCCGGGTCGAAGATCACCGACCAGTCGGCGGGGTCGATGCCCAGCTTGTCCAGCTCGGTCTTGTTGTAGCCGACCAGGGTGGTGGTGAAGGCGTAGGGCAGGGAATAGCGGTTGCCCTTGTCGAAATCCTTGTCCAGGTAGCCCGCGGCCTCGTTGCTCAGGTTCGCCAGGCGGCTCTTGTCCAGCTCCAGCAGGTCGCCCTTGCGGATCAGCGCCTCGACCGCGTTCTGGGTCGGGATGATCACGTCGTAGCCGCTGGCCCCGGCGGCCAGCTTGGCCATCATCTCCTCGGTGCCGGAATAGAACTCCTGCACCAGCTCGCAGCCACATTGCTGCTCGAAGCGTTTCACCGTGTCCTCGGCGATGTAGTCGTTCCAGTTGAACAGATACAGCTTCTCGGCGGCGGTGGCCTGGGCGGCTCCTGCCATGAGGGTTGCGACGAGCAACAGCTTTTTCATCATGGTTCCTTGTTACGGGGTGGCAGGGCTCCGGAAACCGGAGCAGGGCGAGGCCGCGGGCCTCTCCGGGAGGCCCGCGGGTTTCGGCGGATCAATGGCCCTTGATGGCGCTGGGGGAGAGTTTCGAGGCGATCAAGATCAGCACCAGGGTGAGCAGCATCAGCAGGGTGGAGACGGCGTTCACTTCGGGCGTCACGGCGATCTTGATCATGGTGTAGATCTGCGTCGGCAGGGTGGCGAAGCCGCCGCCGGCGGTGAAGAAGGTGATCACGAAGTCGTCGATGGACAGGGTGAAGGCCATCAGCGCGCCGGCGACGATGCCCGGCATGATCAGCGGCAGGGTCACCAGGCGGAAGCTCTGCCAGGGCGTGGCACCGAGGTCGCGGGCCGCCTCGGTGAGGCTTTCGTCCATGCCCGACATGCGCGCCTGCACCACCAGGGCGACGAAGCCGACCGAGAAGGTGATGTGCGCGAGGGTCACCGAGAGCATGCCCAGGCTCATGTTCAGGCCGATGAAGAAGATCACCAGCGAGACCCCCATCAGGAGTTCCGGAATGGCGATCGGGGTCAGCACCAGCAGGGGCAGCATGCGCAGCTTGAAGCGATGCAGGGCGACCCCGGCGAGGGTACCGAGCAGGGTCGCCACGCTGGCCGAAACCAGCGCGATGACCAGCGAGTTGGCGGCGGCCTGGAGCATGTCGCGATTGCCGAACAGCTTGCGGTACCAGTCCAGGGTGAAGCCGACCCACTCGGCGTTCAGCCGCGAGTCGTTGAAGGAGTACAGCACCACGATCACCAGCGGTACGTAGAGGAACAGGTACACCAGCGCGGTGGCGCTCCAGAGCAGGTAGGGCCTACGCATGGGCGCCTCCCTTGCGGGCGCGCGCGGCACCCATGCCGAGGGCGACCAGCAGCAGGATGCAGCCGGTCAGGGCGATCGACAGCGCGCTGCCGAACGGCCAGTCGCGGGAGTCGAGGAACTGGCTCTTGATCAGGTTGCCGATCATGATGCCGTCGGTACCGCCGACCAGGTCGGGGATGGCGAACATTCCCAGCACCGGGATGAATACCAGTGCCGCGCCGGCGGCCACGCCCGGCAGCGAGAGCGGGAAGGTCACCCGCCAGAAGCGTTGCCAACGACCGGCGCCGAGGTCCTGGGCGGCGTCCAGCAGGGCCGGGTCGTGTTTTTCCAGGTTGGCGTAGAGCGGCAGGATCATGAACGGCAGGTGCACGTAGACCATGCACAGGATCACCGCGAACGGGGTGAACATCAGGCTGATCGGCTGCGCGCCGAACAGGTCCAGCGTGGCGTTGATCCCGCGGGTCAGGGCACCGGACGGCGAGAGGATGATCATCCAGGCGTAGACGCGCACCAGCAGGTTGCTCCAGAACGGCAGGATCACCAGCAGGATCAGCAGGTTGCGCCACTTCGCCGGGGCCCTGGCGAGGGTGGTCGCCACCGGGTAGGCGAGCAACAGGCAGGCCAGGGTGGTGACCAGGGCGTAGCCGAAGGATTTGACGAACAGTTGCAGGTACACCCAGCTCTCGGTGAGCCGGGTGTAGTTCTCCACGCTGAGGTCGTAGACGGTCTGCCCGTCCTCGCTGTACATCCAGGGCGCCAGGCCGCCGTAGTCGCCGGGAAAGCGGAACGAGGCGAACAGCATGATCAACGCCGGAACCAGGAAGAAGAACAGCAGATACGCTTGCGGCGGCCAGACCAGCAGCCACTTGCCGAGGTTCTTTCTCATCGTGTCAGACCCTGACCAGATGGCCGGCATCGAAGCGCCAGGCGGCTTCCACCGCGTCGCCCACCTCGAAGAACTTGGCTCGGCCGGGCGTGGCGTTGGGCAGCAGGGTTTCCAGGCGCTCGCCGTTCTCCAGCTCGACGATGTACAGGGTCACGTCGCCTAGGTAGAGCAGTTCGGCGACGCGACCGCGGAAGTGCACCTCGTCGCTGTCGGCGGTGACGCTCTGCGCCAGGCGGATCTTCTCCGGCCGCAGGGTCAGCACGCAGGCCTCGCCGGGCTGGGCGTCGAAGGATTTCAGCGCCTGGACCTCGCCCAGGCCCCGGAGACCGATGCGCACGCGTTCGTCGTCGACCGCCTCGACCGTGGCGTCGAGCAGGTTGCACTGGCCGATGAAGTCGGCGACGAAACGACTGCGCGGGAAGCTGTAGATGGTTTCCGGGGCGTCCAGTTGCTCCACCCGGCCCTGGTTCATCACCGCGATGCGGTGCGACAGCGCCAGGGCTTCGCCCTGATCGTGGGTGACATAGACGAAGGTGATGCCGACGTCCTTCTGCAGGTTGATCAGTTCGATCTGCATTTCTTCGCGCAGCTTGGCGTCCAGCGCCGACAGCGGTTCGTCGAGCAGCAGCAGGCGCGGCCGGTTGACCAGCGCGCGGGCGATCGCCACGCGCTGGCGCTGGCCGCCGGAAAGCTGTGTCGGCATGCGCCCGCCCTTGTCCGCCAGGCGTACGTCCTTCAGGGCCTGTTCGACGCGGGCGTCGATCTCGCTCTTCGCCACTCCGGCCATCTTCAGCGGGAAGGCGATGTTCTGCGCCACGCTCATGTGCGGGAACAGCGCGTAGCTCTGGAACACCGTATGCACCGGGCGCTTCTCCGGCTCGACGCCGGCGAGGTCCTGGCCGTTGAGGCGGATCTCGCCGCTGTCCGGCTGGTCGAAGCCGGCGAGCATGCGCAGGAGGGTGGTCTTGCCGCACCCGGAAGGGCCGAGGAGGGTGAAGAATTCGCCGGTGTTGATCGTCAGGCTGACATTGTCGACGGCGGTGAAGTCGCCGAAGCGGCGGGTCACGTTGCGGATCTCGAGCAAGGGGGGCGTCACTCGTCTGGAGAGGCAGTAAGGTCAGCGGGCGGAGCCGGCTGCCCGGTGTCGAAAAAGGGGGCGGATTATAGGGATCGCATCCCGCTCTAACTAGACGTCTGAGGCCCCTGTGAAGAATTTTTTTTCACGGCCTCGGAAGTTGTCCGACAAAGCAGGAGCCACGCGGGCTCTGATAGAATTTCGCGGTCGCTTTCCAGCCCGTTTCCTCGAGTCTTCGATGTTCCTTCGCCCGTCCTTTCCGCATCGGGAGCCTGCCCGATGAGCCATGCCGTTTCCCGCTTGCGCCAGGAGCGCCTGGCGCGCAGCCTGAAACCCTTCGTCGCGCGCGGTTCGCGCATGCCGCGCTGCGAAAACTGTCGGCTGCTGCCCAGCTATTGCATGTGCGCCTGGCGGCCGCGGGTCGAGGCGCGCGCCGGCATGTGCCTGGTCATGCACGACATCGAGGCGCTGAAACCGACCAACACCGGCTGGCTGATCGCCGATACCGTGGCCGACACCTTCGCCTTCGGCTGGTCGCGCACCGAGGTCGACCCGCGCTTGCTGGAGTTGCTGGCCGACCCGCAGTGGCAGCCATACCTGGTGTTCCCCGGCGAATACGTGGCGGCAGAGCGGGTGGTGAACGAGGTCGCCCCGCTGGCGGAAGGCAAGCGGCCGCTGTTCATCCTGCTCGACGCGACCTGGACCGAGGCGCGCAAGATGTTCCGCAAGAGTCCCTACCTGGAGCCGTTCCCGGTGCTCAGCCTGCTGCCCGAGCAGCTCTCGCGCTATCGCCTGCGTCGCTCGACCCGTGGCGAGCACCTGTGCACCGCCGAAGTGGCGGCGCTGTGCCTGGAGCTGGCTGGCGACGAGGCCGCGGGCGAGGCGCTCGGCGCCTACCTGGAGGTGTTCAGCGAGCGCTACCTGGGCGCCAAGCGGCACATTCCGCTGGATGAGGCCAGCCCGGCGCACCGTGCCCTGGCGCCGTTCCGTGGCTGAGCGTCAGGCCGGGCGCGCTTCGGCGGCGAGCTTGCGCGGCCACAACTGCGCCACCAGCATGCCCGCCAGCATCAGCGCGCAACCGAAATAGCCGCGCAGGTGCAGGGTCTCGGCGAGGAACAGGGCGCCGGCGATGGCGGCGAACACCGCTTCCAGGGACAGGATGATCGCCGCATGGGAAGCGATGGCGTGCTTCTGCGCCACCACCTGCAGGGTGAAGCCGGTGCCGACGCCGAGCAGGCCGCCGTATAGCAGGGCGGGACCGGCCTGGACGATGGCGTCCCAGTGGATTTCCTCGAAGACCAGTGCCAGCAGCAGGCTGACCGCCGCGCAGGTGGCGAACTGCAGGAAGGCCAGGCGGATCGGGTCGTAGCGGCTGGCGAACAGGCCTACCAGCAGAACGTGCGCGCCCCAGACCACCGCGCCGGCCAGTTGCAGCCAGTCGCCGGAGGCAACCTGGAAGCCCGGGCCGATGCTCAGCAGGGCCATGCCGAGCACCGCCAGCGACGCCCCCAGCCAGGTGCCCGCGCCGGTGCGCTGGCCGAACAGCAGGCCGAGCAACGGCACGACGATCACGTAGAGCCCGGTGATGAAGCCGGAGTTGGTCACGCTGGTGAACAGCAGGCCGACCTGCTGCAGGTTGATCCCGGTGGTCAGGGCGACGCCGAGGATCACACCGGCGAGCAACTGTCCGCGATTGAAGGGTTGCGCGCCGTCGCGTCGCGAGCGCAGCATCAGCAGTGGCACCAGCACCAGGGCACCGAGGACGAAGCGCAGGCCGGTATAGAGGAACGGCCCGATGGCGTCCATCCCCAGGCGCTGGGCGACGAACGACACCCCCCAGATCATGGCGGTGATCAGCATCAGGACATCGGCACGCAGGGCTTGGCTTCGCATGGCTCGCTCGACGGGGCGGGGAGGGTCCGCCACTCTGCCAGCAAGCCGGGGTGTTTGAAAAGACGAAGGCGGTGTACGAGGTATCCCTCATTCGGCTTGACCGGTCCGCCCTCGGTCGGCATCCTGAGCGCCGCCTCGGCTGGGCCGAACAAACTAGGACATGTCATGGCTTCTTACGAGATCCTGATCGCCGACGATCACCCCCTGTTTCGCAGCGCTTTGCACCAGGCCCTCACCCTCGGGCTGGGTCCCGACGTGCGCCTGGTGGAAGCCGCCAGCATCGCCGAACTGGAAGCGCGGCTGAACGAGAAGGCCGATTGGGATCTGGTCCTGCTGGACCTCAACATGCCGGGGGCCTATGGCTTCTCCGGCCTGGTGCTGTTACGCGGGCAATACCCGCAGGTGCCGGTGGTGATGATCTCGGCACAGGAGGAGGCCGCGGTGGTGCAGCGCTCCCGCGAGTTCGGCGCCAGCGGCTTCATTCCCAAGTCCAGCCCGCTGGAAACCCTGCAGCAGGCGGTGCGCGCGGTGCTCGACGGGGACACCTGGTGGCCGCCGCAGGATGCCGCCGCCGAAGCCCTCAGCGAGGAGGCCAAGGCCGCCAGCGCCGGCCTCGCCAGCCTCACCCCGCAACAGTTCAGGGTACTGACCATGGTCTGCGAAGGGTTGCTGAACAAGCAGATCGCCTACGACCTGAACGTTTCCGAGGCGACGGTGAAGGCCCACGTCACGGCGATCTTCCGCAAGCTCAACGTGCGCACCCGGACCCAGGCCGCGCTGCTGCTGCAACAAATGGAGACGGTTCCCGCTTCTCATTGAGAGACGGCTTAACGCTTTTTTGACCAGCCGGCGGCTAGACTGCCGGCCTTCCGAATCGATGAGAACCCGACGTGTCGCCTTCCCCCTTCAAAGGCCAGACCGGCCTCAAGCGTATCCTCAACGCCACCGGCTACTCCCTCGCAGGTTTCCTCGCTGCCTTCCGCGGTGAAGCCGCCTTCCGCCAACTGGTGCTGCTCAACGTGGTGCTGATCCCGGTGGCCTTCCTCCTCGACGTCAGTCGCGGCGAACGCGCGCTGATGATCGCAGTCTGCCTGCTGGCGCTGATCGTCGAGCTGCTCAACTCGGCGATCGAGGCCACCGTCGACCGCGTCTCGCTGGAACGCCACCCTCTGTCGAAGAATGCCAAGGACATGGGCAGCGCCGCGCAGTTCGTGGCCCTCACCGTGATCACCGTGACCTGGGCGACTATCCTGCTGGGCTGATCTTCGCGGACATGAAAAAGCCGGAGGCATCGCTGCCTCCGGCTTTTTCTTGCGAGCGAGGGCGGCGGTTCAGGCCGCCGCGTCGAAGCTGTCGGCCCGCGCCATGTTCCACATGCGCTCGTAGAACTCGCCTTCGATCTTGCCGGAGAGCAGTTCGCCCGGCTTGAGGAAGTAGTGCAGCTGCGAGAACAGGCGGATCTCGGTGTCGGTGATGCGTCGCACCAGGTGCTTGGCTTCGAGCTGCGAGGGATGTTCCAGGCCCGCCGCGGCGAGCATCTCGGCCAGGCCCTTGAGGGTGTTGCGATGGAAGTTGCGCACCCGCTCGGCCTTGTCCGGCACCACCAGCGCGCGCTGGCGCAGCGGGTCCTGGGTAGCGACGCCGGTCGGGCATTTGTTGGTATGGCAGCTCTGCGACTGGATGCAGCCGATGGCGAACATGAAGCCGCGCGCCGAGTTGGCCCAATCCGCGCCGGTGGCCAGGACGCTGGCGATGTCGAAGGCGCTGACGATCTTGCCGCTGGCGCCGACCTTGATCTTGTCGCGCAGGTTGAGGCCGACCAGGGTGTTGTGGACGAACAGCAGGCCTTCGCGCAGCGGCACGCCGATATGGTCGGTGAACTCCAGCGGCGCCGCGCCAGTGCCACCTTCCTTGCCGTCGACGACGATGAAGTCGGGGAGGATGCCGGTCTCCAGCATGGCCTTGGCGATGCCCATGAACTCCCATGGATGGCCCAGGCAGAACTTGAAGCCGACCGGCTTGCCGCCGGACAGTTCGCGCAGCTGGGCGATGAACTGCATCAGCTCGATCGGCGTGGAGAAGGCGCTGTGGCGCGACGGCGAAACGCAATCCTCGCCCATCGGCACGCCGCGGGTGGAGGCGATCTCGGGGGTGACCTTGTGCTTGGGCAGGATACCGCCGTGTCCCGGCTTGGCGCCCTGGCTGAGCTTGATCTCGATCATCTTCACCTGCGGGTCGAGGGCCTGGGCGGCGAAGCGCTCAGGGTCGAACTTGCCGTCGCGGGTGCGGCACCCGAAGTAGCCGCTGCCCAGTTCCCAGACCAGGTCGCCGCCGTTCTCGCGATGATAGGGACTGATGCTGCCCTCGCCGGTGTCGTGGTAGAAGTTGCCCATCTGCGCGCCACGGTTCAGCGAGCGAATGGCGTTGGCGCTGAGGGCGCCGAAACTCATCGCCGAGACGTTGAACAGCGACGCGGAGTACGGCTTGCTGCATTGCGGCCCGCCGATGTCGACGCGGAACTCGCAGGGATCGCTGAGTGGCGCCGGACGCATCGAGTGGCTGATGAATTCGTAGCCGGCGGTGTACACGTCGATCAGGGTGCCGAAGGGCTTCTCCGAGCTTTCGTTCTTCGCCCGCGAGTAGACCAGCGAGCGCTGGGCGCGGGAGAAGGGCAGGGCGTCGCCGTCGGCTTCCAGCAGGTACTGGCGGATTTCCGGGCGGATGCCTTCCACCAGATAGCGGATGTTGCCCAGGATCGGATAGTTGCGGCGCACCGCATGGGGTGTCTGTATCAGGTCGAACAGGCCGAGCAGGCTCAGGGCCACGCCCAGGAGGGTGAACGGCCAGAGCCATTCGGTACTGCCGAGGAACGGCAGGCTGAGCAAGGTGAACAGGGCGATACAGGCGAAAAACGCATAGCGACTGAGTAGCGACAGATTCATCACGTCTCCAATCTTCAGGCTTCGGTTCAAAATGGTAGTCACCTTCTTCGAGGCGTCTACGACGGGTTCCCCCCGCGCTAACCAAGCGCTGATTATGGGAAACAAACGGGGATAGAAAGCAAGCTAATAATTGTGTCTGGATAGTCGAGCAGCCGAATGGTCGCCGGCAAATCTTTCCCTAGTTGCGAATTATTCTTATCGGAGTAATATGTAACTATATAACATTATGTAGGAGGCATTCCCATGAAACCCGGCATCCATCCCGAATACCGTCCCGTCCTGTTCCACGACACCTCGGCCGACGTGTACTTCCTGATCGGCTCCACCGCGGAGACCAACAAGACCCATACCCATATCGACGGCAAGACCTATCCCTACGTGACCCTGGACGTTTCCAGCGCCTCGCACCCGGTCTACACCGGCGAACAGCGCAAGACCAAGAGCGAAGGCCGCGTGGCCGGGTTCAACAAGCGTTTCGCCGGCTTCGTCGGCGGCAAGGGGGCCTGATGAAAGTCCTCGCCTCGCTGAAACAGGCCAAGCTGCGCCATCGCGATTGCCAGGTGGTGAAGCGCCGTGGCCGGCTCTACGTGATCTGCAAGTCGAATCCGCGCTTCAAGTGCGTGCAGGGCCGGCCGAAGCCGAAGATCAAGCGCCGCTGAGCGGCGACGGGGCGGTCGCCCGTCCCGTCAGCCCTGGGCCTGGAGGAACAGGCCGAACAGCTCGGACTGCGACTTGATGCCGAGCTTGCCGTACATGTGCTTGCGGTGGACCTTCACGGTTTCCGCCGAGATCGCCAGCTTGCGGGCGATCTCCTTGCTCGAACAGCCGCTGAGCATCAGCCTGCCGACCTCCAGTTCGCGCGCCGTCAGCGGCGTGCCCATCTGCTCCGCGACCTTCTCCAGCGAACCCTGCCAGCCCGGCTCCGGCGCCGCGGGGCTGTTCAACACTTCGTCCTCGAAGGCCAGGCGCTGGCGCATCAGCCCGGCCACCCAGGGCCGCACCAGGCCGAGCACGGCGAGTTGCTCGGGGGTGAAGCGGCGCCGCGAGCCCAGTGACAGGCAGAGGGTGCGTTCGCCGGAGAGCTGGACGTTGATCTGGATTTCATCGGCCACCACGTTGAGGCGGAAGTAACGCTGGTAGTAATCGGTCTGCTCGAAGCATTCCGGTGCCACGTCGGCCAGACGAAACAGGCCGCTGCACGGGTTCTCGCGGCTGGCGATGTAGAACGGGTCGAGCAGGTAGAGGCCTCGCAGGTAGTCCTGGAACAGCGGGTCCGGCCCGCCGTCGGCGCCCGGGCATTCGGCGAACACCTGTGGCCGGCCCTGGCTGAACAGCAGGGCTACCCAACTGTCGAACGGAACGTACTGTTCGAGCAGGCGTACCAGGCGAATCCAGAAGTCCGGCGCATCCAGCGCCTCGACCAGTTGCCCGACGGAGCGGTGCCAGGCGATGTCCTGCAAGGTGAAACTCATCTTCTACCCCTGTTGGGTTAACCCTCGGACGTAATTATCGGCGCGGGGAACGCCAAGCATACTGTGCAGACCCCTGCATACGAACAGCGCGCGTGCCGAACAGCGCCCGAGAACAACAAGGAATTCCGATGAAAGTCGAACTCGTCCAGATCGCCGGTCGCGATGGCGACACCGCGCACAACCTGGAACGCGCCCTGGCGGCCATAGCCGACTGCGCGGCGGACACCGAACTGGTGGTGTTCCCGGAAACCCACCTGACCGGCTTCCCCAGCGAAGACAACATAGCCGCCCTCGCCGAGCCGCTCGACGGCCCGACGGTCAGCGCGGTGCAGCGCGTCGCCCGTGAACGTAACGTCTCGGTGGCGATCGGCATCGCCGAGGCGGACGCCGGCCGCTATTACAACACCACCCTGCTGATCGCTCCCGACGGCATCGCCCTGAAATACCGCAAGACCCACCTGTGGGCCTCCGACCGCGGCATCTTCACGCCTGGCGACCGCTACGCCACCGCCCTGTGGAACGGCATCCGGGTCGGCCTGCTGGTGTGCTTCGACATCGAGTTCCCGGAAAGCGCGCGGGCCCTCGGCCAACTGGGTGCGGAACTGATCATCGTGACCAATGGCAACATGGACCCCTATGGCCCGACCCATCGCACCGCGATCATGGCCCGCGCCATGGAAAACCAGGCCTACGCGGTGATGGTCAACCGCGTCGGGCATGGCGACGGCGGGCTGGTCTTCGCCGGCGGCAGCGCGGTGGTCGATCCCTACGGCCAGTTGCTCTGCGAGGCCGGGCGCGAAGAATGCCGGCAGATCGTCGAACTGGACCTCGGCCGGTTGCAGGTTGCGCGTCGGGATTACCGTTACCTCGAAGAGCGTCGCCTGGTCCTGCCCGGCGAGCGCCGCGAGCACCCGGACGGCCTGCGCGAACTGCTGATTCCCTGATCCACCGCGGCGCGACAGGAGCGTCGCGTCGTCCTCCGCCCGCCAGCGAGCGGGCGAGGATCGGCCCGGAAAGCCGTAGCACAACGATGGGCGCCCGAGCGTCCGCCGGTCTCCCGGGTGAGGGGAGGCCCCTGCGTCCCGCGGCCCGGCCGGCTGCGGGCCACTGCCATAACAAACGATAATTCCGGAGTAAGCAGTAATGGCCAGACTCAAGCGCACCCTGTCGCTGGGTTCCGTGGTGCTGTTCGGCATCGCCTACATGACCCCCATCATCGTCCTCGGGACTTTCGGCATCCTCGCCGAGACCACCCAGGGACACGTCCCCGCCGCCTACATCGCCGCTTCCCTGGCGATGCTCTTCACCGCCCTCAGCTACGGGCGCATGGCCGCGGCCTTCCCGGTGGCCGGCTCGGCCTATACCTACGTGCGCAAGGCCATCGATTCCCGGCTCGGCTTCATCGCCGGCTGGGCGGTGCTGCTCGACTACCTGTTCCTGCCGATGGCGATCTGGCTGATCGGCGCCGCCTACCTGCACTCGGCCTTTCCCGCGGTACCCAACGCGATCTGGGTGCTGGCGTTCATCGGCGTGACCACGACGATCAACATCGTCGG
The DNA here is from genome assembly GCF_001813025.1 of Pseudomonas sp. HMSC066A08. Classification (NCBI taxonomy): domain Bacteria; kingdom Pseudomonadati; phylum Pseudomonadota; class Gammaproteobacteria; order Pseudomonadales; family Pseudomonadaceae; genus Pseudomonas; species Pseudomonas sp. HMSC066A08. Next base: position 442,281 of record NZ_KV811348.1, on the reverse strand, counting down.
CCTGCGCCTGGCGAAGAACGTCAATGGCCTGCTGATGCTGGTGCAGTTCCTGGTCCTCGGCGCCTTCGTCGCGCTCTGCGTGCACTACGTGCTGGGCGATCCGGGCAAGCCGCTATGGTCGCTGCAACCGTTGCTCGGCGGCGACCTGCAGGTGCCGCTGGTGATGAGCGGTGCGGCGATCGCCTGCTACTCGTTCCTCGGTTTCGACGCGGTCAGCACCCTGACCGAGGAAACCCGCGACCCGCGGCGCAACATCCCGCGGGCGATCCTGCTGATCACCCTGGTGGGCGGGCTGATCTTCATCGTCACCTCGTACTTCGTGCAACTGGCGCACCCGTCGTTCGCCTTCGACAGTGCGGACTCGGCGGCCTACGAGATCGCCCGCAACATCGGTGGCGACCTGTTCGTGACCTTCTTCCTGGTCGGCCTGATCGTCGGCCAGTTCACCTCCGGCCTCTCGGCCCAGGCCAGCGCCTCGCGCCTGCTCTTCGCCATGGGCCGCGACGGCGTCCTTCCGCGGCCGTTCTTCGGTCGTCTCGGCAAGCGCTTCGAGACGCCGGTGAACAGCATCGTCCTGTGCGGCGTGGTGGCCCTGCTGGCGCTACAGATGGACGTGACCACCTCCACCTCGTTCATCAACTTCGGCGCCTTCCTCGCCTTCAGCCTGGTCAACCTGTCGGTGGTCTTCCACTACTACCTTGGCGCCGAGCGCCGCGGTCCACGGGAAACCCTGTTGTTCCTGGTATTCCCTGGCATCGGCCTGGTCGCCGACCTGTGGCTGATGGCCAGCCTCGATCACCTGGCGATCATCCTCGGCCTCTGCTGGCTGGCGCTGGGCGCGGTGTACCTGGCGGCGATCACCCACGGTTTCCGCGAGCAGCCGCCGGAGATGCGTTTCGAGGAGGGCTGAAAAAGAATCGACGCCCGTTTCGCGGCGGCAAGGCGCAGGCTCCTGGCCTAGAGTGGCTATCCATCGCCTCCCTGGTTCCGGAGCCGGCCATGTCCGACGCAGCGTTGTTCCTTCCCCTTCCCGATGACGACACCCTGTATGCCGCGCTGTTGGCGCGCGACCCCGCCTACGACGGCTTCGCCTTCGTCGGGGTGAAGAGCACCGGGGTGTTCTGCCGCCTGACCTGCCCGGCGCGCAAGCCGAAGCGCGAGAACACCCAGTTCTTCGATTCGATCAGGGGCTGCGTCGAGGCCGGCTTTCGTCCCTGCCTGCGCTGCCGGCCGCTGGAACGGCTCGGCACGCAGGGGCCGCTGGTCAGCGACCTGCTCCAGCGCCTCGGTCGGCAACCGCAGCGGCGCTGGTTCGAAGACGACCTGGCGGCGCTGGGTTACGACCCATCCACCGTGCGCCGTGCCTTCAAGCGCGAGTTCGGCGTGACCTTCCTGGAAATGGCTCGCCTGCGCCGTCTTGGCCAGGTCGCCGAGCGGCTGTCCTCGGGCGCGCGGGTGATCGACGCGCAACTGGATGCCAGCTTCGACTCCGACAGCGGCTTCCGTAGCGCCTTCGCGCGCCTGCTGGGCGAGCCGCCGTCGCAGTTGCGCGGGCGTGAGCTGCTCAAGGCGGACTGGCTGCTGACCCCGCTCGGCGCCATGCTCGCGGTGGCCGATGCGCAGGCCCTGCACCTGCTGGAGTTCTTCGACCGCCCGGCGTTGAGCGGGGAGCTGAAACGCCTGCAGAAGAGCAGCGGATCGAGCATCGGTTTCGGCCGTTTCGCCCCCATCGACAGGATCGAGGCGGAACTCGCCGGCTACTTCGGCGGTACTCCAGTGCGCTTCCAGACCCCGTTGGCGCTGAACGCCTCGGCCTTCACCCGCACGGTCTGGCAGGCGCTGCGCGAGGTACCGTGCGGCAGCACGCAGAGCTACGCCGGGCTGGCCAGGTCCATCGGCTCGCCGTCGTCGGTGCGCGCCGTGGCCCGCGCCAACGGAGCCAACCAGATCGCCATCGTGATTCCCTGCCACCGCGTCATCGGTTCGGACGGTTCCCTGACCGGCTATGGCGGTGGCCTGTGGCGCAAGCGCTGGTTGCTGGAGCACGAGCGGCGCATGGGCGCTGCCGGCTAGCCGGGATCGCCGCCCAGTAGCCGGGCGGGGGCGCGCAACACCGCTTTCCGCTCGACCGCTACGGGCCGCTGCAAGTCCTCGGCGTCGGCGCGCTCGGCGGTCGACAGGTCGCTGGCGTGGAACCCGGTGATCCGCAACAGGGCCAGGGTACAGGCCAGCGAGACCAGCGCGTAGCAGGCCGAGGCCAGGGCCACGCCGACGATGCTGCCGGTACTGTTGAGGATCCACTGGGCCAGTACCGGCGTACCGCCGCCGACCAGCAGCGAGCAGAGCTGGTAGGCCAGCGACAGGCCGGTGTAGCGCACCCGCGCCGGGAAGGCTCGGGCGAGGATACCGCCCACCGCGCCGTAGAACATCGCGTGCGGCACCGTGGCCAGGCACATGCCGACCGCGGCGATCCAGTAGACCTTGGTTTCCACGGCGAAGAACATCGCCGGCATCAGGATGAACTCCGGCAGCACCATCAGGCATGCCGCCTTGCGCATGTCGATGCGCGAAGTGAGCAGCGCCCCCAGCGGCTGGCTGAGGAACTGCACCACCAGCGCGACCACGATGATGCTGAGGAAGGTGCCCTGGCTGTAGCCGAGGGTCTTGGTCGCCCAGGAGAGGGCGAAGGTGCTCTTGAAGTAGGTGACGTGGATGATCGGCAGCACGCCGGCGCCGAGCAGGACGATCTTCCAGTGCTTGCCCAGCACCTCGGCGAGCGGCAGTTTCACCGTGCGCTTCTGCGCCAGCACGCGCTTCATGTCTTCCGACTCCTCCAGCTTCAGGCGGATCACCATGCCGACGATGACCAGCACCGCGGAGAGCAGGAACGGCGCGCGCCAGCCCCAGAGAATGAAGTCCGAGGCGGGCAGGGCGCTGAGGGCGAAGAACGCCAGGGTCGCCAGCAGGTTGCCGGTGGGCGAGCCCTGCTGGGCGAAGGCGGCGTACAGGATGCCCTTGCCCTTGGGCGCGCTTTCGCTGGCGATCAGGATCGCGCCGCCCCACTCGCCGCCGACCGCGATGCCCTGGACGATACGCAGCGCCACCAGGGAGATCGGTGCCCAGATGCCGATCTGCGTATGGACCGGCAGCAGGCCGATGCAGGTCGTGGCGATGCCCATCATCATCAGGGTGATCACCAGGGTGGTCTTGCGGCCGATGCGGTCGCCGAGATGGCCGAAGATGATCCCGCCCAGCGGGCGGGCGATGAAACCCGACCAGAGGGTGACGAAGGACAGCAGGGTGGCCAGGCCCGGATCCATGTCGGCGGGGAAGAATACCTTGCCGAACACCAGGGCGGCGGCCAGGCCGTAGATGTAGAAGTCGTACCACTCGATAGTGGTGCCGATGAAGGAGGCGATACCGGCCCTGCGGGCCTTCTTGTGCAGGTCGGCGTCTTCGGGAGAGGGCGTGCGCGGCATGGGTCGAGTCCTGTTTATTGTTGTTCTCGCCGACACGCCGCTCCCTACCGCCTTTCGCTGAAAGGCGGGGCGGAAACGCTGGTTTCCGTGGAGGGGGAGAGTGTGTCGGTGTTGACCCGGGTGCCTCGGAGTCTAGGTGGCACCCCCGCAAATCAATAGTCTTTTAATCTTATGGCTCGATAAGGGATTCCATATCGACGTTTTCCCTCAGCGCTCGCTCAGGCGTCCTCCAGGCCGCTCTTCAGCGTTGCCAGGAACGCCTGCGCCGCCCGGGAAGGTTCGCTGGCCGGAAGGATCGCGTGGATTTCCGAGCGTGCGCCGGCCGGCTCGATCTCCAGGTAGCGCACCTCGTTCCGCCAGGCCAGGCAGAGGGTCTCCGGGATCAGCGCGACGCCCATGCCGAGACCGACCATGGCGGCGACGGTCTGCCACAGGCGAGCCTCGTGGCGGATGCGCGGGCTGAAGCCAGCATCCACGCAACGGGCGATGATCAGGTCGTGGTAGTGCGGCGAGACATGGCGCGGGAAGAGGATGAAGTCTTCGTCGCGCAGCTCGGCGAGGTCCAGGCGCGCCTGGCCTGCCAGGCGATGCCCGGCGGGCAGGCAGCAGAGGAACGGGTCGCTGATCAAGGGTTCGGAGACGATTTCCGCCGGCAGCCTGCCCCAGTGCACGAAGCCCAGGTCGATCTGCCCGCGCTGCAACGCCTGGGCCTGCTCCGCGCTGTTCATTTCGCCGAGCACCACCTCCATGTTCGGGTGCTCCCGTTCGAAGCGGGACATGGCCCTGGGCAGGCCGCGGTAGAGCATGGAGTTGACGAAGCCGACGCGCAGCTGGCCGACGTCGCCCTCGGCGGATAGCTGGGTCAGGCGTTTCACCTTCTCTGCCTGCAGCAGCAGATTGCGCGCTTCCACCAGCAGGACCTGGCCGGCGCCAGTGAGCTTCACCGACTTGTTGTTGCGTAGCAGCAATTGGGTTCCGAGCTGTTCCTCCAGCTTCTTGATGTCGAAGCTCAGCGCCGGCTGGGAGATGAACAGGCGAGCCGCGGCGCGACCGAAATGCAGTTCCTCGGCGACCGCGATGAAGTAGCGAAGCTGTCTGAGATCCATGGCAGGCACCTGGTTCTACGATCTGTTTTTCTTATCGTCGATGATTTTTTTTGTATTGGATGCTTATCGAAGCACTCGCCTAGTCTCGGCGCAAGACAAGCAGGAGCCGCGCCATGACCGCCATGCCCGAAGTACTTCGCGAAGATACGCTGAACATTCCCGACAGCCGTGGGCTGAATCTCTACACTTGCGATCCGGCCCTGGAGCGGCTGCTGGAGGTATACCTGCCGCCGGCGTTGCTCGCCGAATGGCGGCCACTCCTCGAACGGCTCGGCGCCCGTGTCGGCGGCGAGCTGGACGTGCTGGCGCTGGCGGCGGACAAGAACCCGCCGGTACTGGCGCCGCGTACCCGCCGCGGCGAGGATTTGCAGAGCATTCGCAAGCATCCGGACTACGTCGCCCTCGAACGGGTGGCCTATGCCGAACTCGGCCTGGCTTCCATGAGCCATCGCCCGGACGGCCCGCCGCCGCTGGTGAAGTACGCGCTCACCCAGCTGTTCGTGCAGGCCGAGTTCGGTCTCTGCTGCCCGGTCAGCATGACCGACTCGCTGACCCGCACCCTGCGCAGGTTCGGCGCGCCGGAACTGGTCGAGCGCTACCTGCCGTCCCTCGCCTCGCGGGATTTCGACGAGCTGTTCCAGGGCGCCATGTTCATGACCGAGCAGGCCGCCGGCTCCGACGTGGCACGGACCCGTACCGTGGCGCGGGAGGAGGGGGGCGAGTGGAAGCTGTACGGCGACAAGTGGTTCTGCTCCAACCCGGACGCCGACCTGGCGATGCTCCTGGCCCGCCCCGAAGGCGCGCCGGAAGGGATGAAGGGCGTGACCCTGTTCCTGTTGCCGAAGGTCCGCGAGGACGGCACGCGCAACGCCTATCGCATCGTCCGCCTGAAGGACAAGCTGGGTAGCCGCTCCATGGCCAGCGGCGAAGTCCGCCTGGAAGGCGCCAGCGCCTACCTGATCGGCGAGATCGGCCGCGGCTTCCAGCAGATGGCCGACATGGTCAACATGTCGCGCCTGTCCAACGGCGTGCGCGCCGCCGGGCTGATGCGCCGGGCGCTGAGCGAGGCGCTGTTCGTCGCCCGCCATCGGCGCGCCTTCGGCAAGCACCTGATCGACATGCCGCTGATGCAGAAGCAGTTGCTGAAGATGATGCTGCCCACCGAACAGGCGCGCTCGATGTTCATGCAGATCGCCACGCTGCTGCCGCACGCCGATGGCGGCGAGGTCGAGGCGCAGAAATGCGTGCGGATCCTTACCCCGCTGATCAAGTTCCGCGCCTGCCGCGATGCGCGACGGGTCACCGGCGACGCCATGGAGGTGCGCGGCGGGGTCGGCTACATCGAGGAATGGAGCGACCCGCGGCTGGTGCGCGACGCCCACCTGGGGTCGATCTGGGAGGGCACCAGCAACATCGTGGCGCTGGACGTCGCCCGTGCGGTGAGCCGCGAACAGGCGCTCGAACCCTTGCAGCGCCACCTGCGCCGGCTGCTGGATGACAGCGACCTGCCAGGGGACGCCCGCGACCTCTTCGACGAACTGCTGGCGCGCGTGGTCGCGACCATGGCCGACGTTGCCGAGCGCCGCCAGGACGAGCAGGTGCGCCAGGCCGGCAGCGCCCTCTACCACCTGTGCACGGCGATCTTCATGGCCTGGGAAGCCAGCCGCCAGGCACCCGACCAGCGCCGCCTGGCCCTGGCCTTCCTGGTCGCCCGGCACAAGCTGCTGCCGCGCGACCCGCTGCGCCTGGAGGGCTGGGCCGACCAGGCCGAACTGCTGGCCAGGGTGGTCGGCGAGGTGCCGCTGAGCCAGGCCGAAGCCATGCAATTGCTGCCGGCCTGACTGCCCGCATTCCCGCTCACTACAACCAGAGAGTCGCCATGACCAATCAGACGGGCGCCCTACGTGGCCTGAAAATCATCGATCTCAGCCGGGTCCTCGGCGGACCCTACTGCTCCCAGGCGCTGGCCGACCACGGCGCCGAGGTGATCAAGCTGGAACCCCTCGGCGGCGACGAGACCCGTGGCTGGGGGCCGCCCTTCGAAGGCGACACGGCGTCCTACTTCAAGGGCGTGAACCGCAACAAGAAGGGCATCGCCGTCGACCTGGCGACGGCGGAGGGCATCGAGCTGCTGCTGCGCTTGCTGGAGGACGCCGACGTACTGCTGGAGAACTTCAAGCCCGGCACCCTGGCGCGCTGGGGGATCGGCTACGAGGAGGTGCTTCGCCAGCGCTTCCCGCGGCTGGTCCACTGCACGGTATCGGGCTTCGGCGCCGACGGCCCGCTCGGCGGCCTGCCCGGCTACGACGCGGCGATCCAGGCGATGGCCGGACTGATGAGCGTGAACGGCGAGGCCGGCGGCGATGCGTTGCGCATCGGCCTGCCGATCGTCGACATGGTCACCGGGCTGAACGCCGTGGCCGGCATCCTCCTCGCCCTCCACGAGCGCCAGGTCAGCGGGTGCGGGCAGTCGGTGGACATCGCCCTGTACGACTGCGGTATTTCCCTGCTGCACCCGCACCTGCCGAACTACTTCGCTTCCGGGCGTACGCCCCGGCGTAGCGGTAACGCCCATCCGAACATCGCGCCCTACGACAGCTACCGCACCGGTAGCGAGCCGATCTTCCTCGCCGTCGGCAACGACCGCCAGTTCGCCCGCCTGTGCGAGTACCTGGGAGCCGATGAACTGCCGGGGGACCCGCGCTTCGCCGACAACGGCAAGCGCTCGGTCAACCGCGAGGCGCTGAAGCGCGCCCTGGAGGGCTACCTGGCGGCCCACGACGGCCGCGAGCTGGCCGAGCGGCTGATCCGTCTCGGCGTACCCTGCGGAGCCATCGCCACGGTGGATCGGGTGGTGGAGCACCCGCATACCCGTCACCGTGGGCTGCTGGTGGATCTCGACGGCTACCGCGGTATCGCCTCGCCGGTGAAGCTCTCGCGTACTCCGGCCAGCTACCGCAGCGCTCCGCCGGCCCTCGGCGAGGACACCCGGGAAGTCCTTGCCGGACTGGGGCTGGGCACCGAGGCGATCGACGCGCTGGTCCGGCGCGGCATCGTCCGCGTCTGAAACCCCGCACGACACGGCCTGCGCCGTGCAATTCAATCCCCGAGCAGTTGGAGATGGCCATGGATTCCTCCCCTGGGGCGGTGAGCCCCGAACTCGTGCTGCTGGAGCGGCCGGAGCAGGGCGTGGCCCTGTTGCGACTGAACCGCCCGGCAGTGCTCAACGCCCTGAACATGCGCCTGCGTGAGGCTCTGGCGGAGCATGTACGGCGCCTCGACGAGTGCGCCGATACCCGGGTCATCGTCCTCACCGGAAATGGCGCGGCGTTCGCCGCCGGCGCCGATCTCAACGAACTGGCGGAGGCGTCCGCGCTGGAGATCCAGCAACGCGGGGTGGAGCGCCACTGGCAGGCGCTCGCTGCCTGCCGCAAGCCGCTGATCGCCGCCGTGGAGGGCCATGCCCTCGGCGGAGGCTGCGAGTTGGCGATGCACTGCGACCTGATCGTCGCCGGCGCCTCGGCGCGCTTCGCCCAGCCGGAAATCCGTGTCGGCGTGATGCCCGGCGCCGGCGGCACCCAGCGCCTGGTGCGAGCGGTGGGCAAGTTCCAGGCGCTGCGCATGCTGTTTACCGGTTGCACGGTACGCGCGCCGGAGGCCCTGGCCATAGGGTTGGTCAGCGAGGTGGTGGCGGATGGCCAGGCATTGGATCGCGCCCTCGAACTGGCTCGCCAGATCGCCGGCCTGCCGCCGCTGGCGCTGGCGCAGATCAAGGAAGTGGTCCTGGCCGGCGCCGACCTGCCGCTGGACCAGGCGCTGGCGCTGGAGCGCAAGGCCTTCCAGTTGCTGTTCGACAGCCACGACCAGAAGGAGGGCATGCGTGCCTTCCTGGAAAAACGCACAGCGGAGTACCTGGGAAAATGAGCGAACCACCGATCGTTCTCATCGGTATCGTCGGTACCGGCGCCATGGGCCAGGGCATCGCCCAGCTCGCTGTCTGTGCCGGGCTGTCGGTGCTGCTCTACGACAGCCGCCAGGGTGGGGCGCTGCAAGCGCGCGAGCAGATCGCCACGGTCCTTGCCCGGCAGGTGGAGCGGGGCCGGCTGGAGGCGGAGGCTGTCGAACGCGCGATGGGCAATCTGCGGGTGGTCGATGATTTGCGGATCCTAGGCGGCTGCCAGTTGGTGATCGAGGCGATCGTCGAGAACCTGGAGGCCAAGCAGGCGTTGTTCCGCCAACTGGAAGAGGTGGTCGGCGACGAAGCGATCCTCGCCAGCAATACCTCCTCGCTGTCGGTTACCGCGATCGCCTCGGTCTGTCGCGATCCCGGCCGGGTCGCCGGTCTGCACTTCTTCAATCCGGTGCCGCTGATGCGTCTGGTGGAGGTGATCGAGGGTCTCGCCACCCGCACCGGCATCGCCGAGCGACTGTGCGCCCTGGTGGCGACCTTCGGCCACCAGGCGGTGCGTGCCACGGACAGCCCCGGCTTCATCGTCAACCATGCCGGACGGGCCTTCGGCACCGAGGCGCTGCGTATCCTCGGCGAGGGTGTGGCTTCGGTGGCGGCGATCGACGAGGTCCTGCGCGAGGGCGCCGGCTTCCGCATGGGCCCGTTCGAGCTGTTCGACCTGGTCGGGCTGGATGTCAGCCTGCCGGTGATGGAGTCGATCTACCGGCAGTACTACGAGGAACCGCGTTATCGTCCGCATCCCTTGCTGCGCCAGATGCTTGCCGCCGGCCGCCTGGGGCGCAAGAGCGGCCAGGGCTTCTACCGCTACGACGGCGCCGGGCAGGTGCCCGTCGCCGCCCCGGTGGTTGCGCCAGGCGCGGCGTTGCCGCCGGTGTGGCTGGGCGTCGACGACGAACACGACCGCGCGCCGTTGCTGGCGTTGCTACAACGTCTGGGCGCCGAGGTGGAGAGCGGCGAGCGTCCTTCCGGCGCGGCGTTGTGCCTGCTTGCGCCGCTGGGCGCCGACGTCAGCGCCGCAGCGCGGCGGTTCGCCGTCGATCCGACGCGGAGCCTGGCCATCGACGTGTTGTCGGACCTGGAGCGACACCGCTGCCTGATGTCCTGCCCGGCGACCCGAGCGGAGCTGCGGCAGGCCGCTCGCACCCTGTTCGCTCGGGACGGCGCGAGCGTCACGCTGATCCGCGACAGTGCCGGGTTCATCGTCCAGCGCACCCTCGCCTCGATCGTCAATCTCGCCTGCGACATCGCCCAGCAGGGTATCGCCTCGGTGGAGCACATCGACCTGGCGGTGCGCCTCGGTCTCGGCTATCCGCTGGGGCCGCTGGAGTGGGGCGACCGCCTGGGCGCCGGGCGCGTGCTGCGCATCCTCGAACGCCTGCATGCGCTCAGCGGCGACCCGCGCTATCGCCCCAGCCCCTGGCTGCGCCGGCGCGCCCAACTGGGCCTTTCCCTGCGCCAGCCGGACAGCCCGTTGGCCTCCTGATCCCTTCGCGGAGAAACACGCCATGCTCGATGCCTATATCTACGCCGGCTTGCGTACGCCTTTCGGCCGACATGCCGGTGCACTCTCGACGGTGCGTCCGGACGACCTGGCCGGCCTGCTGCTGGCGCGCATCGCGGAAACCTCCGGGTTCGCCGTCGACGACCTGGAGGATGTGATCCTCGGTTGCACCAACCAGGCCGGCGAAGACAGTCGCAACCTGGCGCGCAACGCGCTGCTCGCAGCCGGCCTGCCGGCGCGGCTGCCCGGGCAGACGGTCAACCGCTTGTGTGCCAGCGGACTGTCGGCGGTGATCGACGCGGCGCGCGCGATCAGTTGCGGCGAGGGTCGGCTGTACCTGGCCGGCGGCGCCGAAAGCATGTCCCGGGCGCCGTTCGTCATGGCCAAGGCGGAGAGCGCCTTCAGCCGCACGCTGGAGGTCTTCGACAGCACCATCGGCGCGCGCTTCGCCAACCCCAGGCTGGTCGAGCGCTATGGCAACGACAGCATGCCGGAGACCGGCGACAACGTGGCCCGCGCCTTCGGCATCGCTCGCGAGGACGCCGACCGTTTCGCCGCTTCTTCCCAGGCACGCTACCAGGCTGCGCTGGAGGAGGGCTTTTTCCTCGGCGAGATCCTTCCGGTGGAGGTGCACGTCGGACGCAAGGGCGAGACGCGGCTGGTGGAGCGCGACGAGCATCCGCGGCCGCAGGCCGACCTGGCGGCCCTGGCGCGCTTGCCGGCGTTGTTCGCCGGTGGGGTAGTGACCGCCGGTAATGCGTCGGGGATCAACGACGGGGCGGCGGTAGTGCTGCTGGGCGACCGCGCGATCGGCGAGCGCGAGGGCATCCGGCCGCTGGCGCGGATCCTCGCCAGCGCCAGCGTCGGCGTCGAGCCGCGGTTGATGGGCATCGGTCCGCAGCAGGCGATCCTCCGCGCGCTGCAACGCGCCGGCATCGGCCTGGACGAGGTCGGCCTGATCGAGATCAACGAAGCCTTCGCGCCGCAGGTCCTGGCCTGCCTGAAGTTGCTCGGCCTGGACTACGAGGACCCGCGGGTCAATCCCCATGGCGGCGCCATCGCCCTCGGTCATCCGCTCGGCGCCTCCGGTGCGCGCCTGGTGCTCACCGCCGCCCGCGGGCTGCAACGCATCGAGCGGCGCTACGCGGTGGTCAGCCTGTGCGTCGGGCTCGGCCAGGGCGTGGCGATGGTGATCGAGCGCTGCCGATGAGACACCGTTCCCCCTAGAAAAAGAGGCGCCCAGGCGCCCGTTCGGAGTGCGTATGAACAACAACAAGAAATGCGCGTTTTTCCTGCTGCCGATCCTTGCCGGCGATAGCGTTCCCGCCCTGGCCGAGGGCTTCCTCGAAGACTCGCGGGCCAGCCTGGCCTTGCGCAACTTCTACATGAACCGCGACTTCCGCGATGGCGCGGGGCGTGCGAAAAGCGAGGAGTGGGCCCAGGGCTTTCTCTTCGACTACCGCTCGGGCTATACCGAGGGCACCCTCGGCGTCGGTCTCGACCTGCTGGGCAAGTTTGGCGTACGACTCGATTCCGGCGCGGGGCGTAGCGGCACCGGCCTGCTTCCGCTTCGCGACGATGGCAGCGCGGCGGGCGACTACGCGCGGCTGGACGCGACCGCCAAGCTGCGCCTGTCGCGCAGCGAACTGAAGGTCGGCGGCCTGGTGCCGAAGCTACCGACCATTCAGCCCAACTACGGGCGGCTATTCCCCCAGGTGTTCCAGGGCGCGCTGCTGACTTCCGGCGAACTGAGCGGACTGAGCCTGAACCTGGGACGGCTGACCGAGGTCAGCCAGCGCAACGAGGCGGGCACCAGCGACCTGGCGCTGTTCAACCGCAACCGGCGTTTCGCCGGCGCGGCGCAGGCGCACCGTTTCGACCTGGCCGGGCTGGATTACCGTATCGCCCCGGACTGGACCGGCAGCTACCACTATGGCGAACTGGAGCAGGTCTACGCCCAGCATTTCCTCGGTCTCAAGGGGCGCATCGGCGTCGCCGCGGACAGCCTGGAGAGCGACTTGCGCCTGGCGCTCAGCCGGGATACCGGCGGCGCTCGCGGTGGGCGCATCGACAACCGTTCCTTCAGCGGGTTGCTCACCTACCGCCTGCGCAACGGCCAGGCCTTCGGCCTGGGCTACCAGCGGATGAGCGGCGAGCACGGTTTCCCCTACCTGGAGGGGACCGATCCGTACCTGGTCAATTTCGGCCAGTACAACGACTTCGCCGAGGCCGGCGAGTCCTCCTGGCAACTGCGCTACGACTGCGACTTCGCGCCGCTCGGGGTGCCCGGCCTGAGCCTGATGACGCGCTATTTCAGCGGCCACGGTGCGAAGCCGAAGGGCGCCGACGGCAGTCGCGAGTGGGAACGCGACAGCGACCTGCGCTACGTGTTGCAGGGCGGTCCGCTGCAGGGACTGGGGCTGGTCTGGCGCAACGCTACCTACCGTTCGGCCTTCAGCCGCGACATCGACGAGAACCGCCTGTACCTGACCTATGAGCTGCCGCTGTTCTGAGCCGCTCAGCCCTTGGCGGCGCTGACCCCTTCGAGGGTGGCGAAGGAGGTGTCCTTGGCGGTGAGCAGGAAGTCGCGCATGAATGGCGCATCGAACATGTCCGTGCGGATGGCGGCGAAGAGCGTGCAGTACAGGCCCTTTTCACCGAGGCGCCGGGCCGTCACGTAGCCGCGCGAGCTGTACTCGTGCAGGGCCCAGTTGGGCAGGCAGCAGACGCCGCGACCGGAGGCCACCAGTTGCATCATCATCACGGTCAGCTCGGCTATGCGCACCTGCGCCGGCTCCACGTCGGCGGGGTCGAGGAAGCGGGTGAAGACGTCGAGACGGTCGCGTTCCACCGGATAGGTGATCAGGGTTTCCCGCTCCAGGTCCTCCGGAACGACGTACGGTCGACCAGCCAGGGCATGCTGGTTGGCCACCGCCAGCAGCGCTTCGTAGGTGAACAGTGGCACGTAGGTGATGCCGGGCAACTCCACCGGGTCGGCGGTCACCACCAGGTCGAGGTCGCCGCGGGCCAGCGCCGGCAGCGGCGCGAAGGAGAAGCCCGAGGCCAGGTCCAGTTCGACTTCCGGCCAGGCGTCGCGGAACTGGTCGATGGTCGGCATCAGCCACTGGAAGCAACTGTGGCATTCGATGGCCATGTGCAGGCGTCCGGCGGTACCGCCGGCGAGCCGCGCCAGGTCGCGCTCGGCGGTGCGTAGCTGGGGCAGCAGCGAGTCGGCCAGTTGCAGCAGGCGCAGCCCGGCGCTGGTGAAGCGTACCGGCTTGGTCTTGCGCACGAACAGTTGCATGCCCAGGCGTTCTTCCAGTTCCTTGAACTGGTGCGACAGTGCCGACTGGGTAAGGTGCAGGCGCTCGGCGGCCTCCACCAGGCTGTCGGCTTCGCGCAGCGCGTGTAGGGTCTTGAGGTGGCGAAGTTCGAGCATGACGGCCTCTGTATGAGCAAAACTTGATAGCGATGCGGATTCGTTGAGTTTGTCTCATACGCCAGGGGCTGTCGACAAGCGATGGCCTCGATCCCGCAGAGCGCGCGATCGGGAAGCGACGGGGAGAATAGCCCGGCACACGGGACGGCGGCCCTGAGCAGCGGCGCAACGCCGCAGAGCCACAACGCCACGACCGCCTGGCGGCATTCATCAAACTGTCACGCTACTGTGGCAGCGCGCTGGACGAAATTTAATCAGAATCGCGTTCCACTGGGGTTTTGCGTTCTGGGTTTTCTTCATGCGTGCTTTCATCTTCCTGGCCGCCTTGTTGTGCAGCCTCTCCACCTTTGCGGCGGCGCGTTGCGACGCACGCGTACCCACCGAGACGGTCGAACTGGGGGACGTGCGCCTGGCCTACCAGAGCATCGGCCGCGACAGCGATCCGGCCCTGCTGCTGGTGATGGGCCTGGGCGGGCAACTGATCCACTGGCCGGACGAGGTGGTCAGCGCCCTGTGCGAGCAAGGCTTCCGGGTGATCCGCTACGACAACCGCGACGTCGGCCTGTCGGCCTGGAACGTGCCGGTGCCCAGCTCGCGGCTGACCTACGAAGTGGTGCGTTATCGCCTCGGCCTGCCGGTCAGCGCGCCCTATACCCTCACCGACATGGCCGGCGATGCGCTGCATCTGCTCGACGCGCTGGATATCCCCCAGGCCCATGTGCTCGGCGCCAGCATGGGCGGGATGATCGCCCAGCACATCGCCGACATGGCGCCGCAGCGCCTGCTCAGCCTGACCCTGGTGATGACCAGCTCCGGCGCCGAAGGCCTGCCGGCGCCCAGCGAGTCGCTGCTGCGCCTGCTGGCGCGGCGCGAGGCGGCCAGCCGCGAGCAGGCGGTCGAGCAGCAGGCCGACCTGCTGGCGGCGCTGGGCAGCCCGGAAGTGCGCGACGATCGCCAGCAACTCCTGTTGCAGGCCGCACGTTCCTACGACCGCGCGTTCAACCCGGAAGGCGTGCAGCGGCAACTGCTGGCGATCCTCGCCGAACCCAGCCGGGTGCCGCTGCTGAACCGTCTGCAGGTGCCGACCCTGGTGATCCATGGCACCGCCGATCCGCTGCTGCCGGTGATGCACGGCGTGCACGTGGCGGCGCATATCCGGGGCTCGGAGCTGAAGCTGATCCCCGGTCTCGCCCATCGCTTCCAGGAAGCCTTCAAGGAGCCGTTGCTGGCGGCGGTGGTGCCTTACCTGAAGGCCCATCGGCAGGCCAGCATCGTCCAGCTCTGAAGCCGCCCTCGTGGTCTCAGGCGTGCAGGCGTACCCAGAGGCCCACCAGCACGCTTGCCGCCACCAGCCAGGCCAGCGCCGCCAGGGCCAGCGAGGTCTCCAGGCGGAAGCGCTCGACCAGCAGGTAGAGCGCGGCGAGATAGACGAAGTAGGGGATGATCGACCACATGCCGAAGACGATGGTGGTCTTCAGGTCGTCCAGCGAACGGCCCTTGCCGACGATGTAGTGGGCAATCAGGGCGAAGGTGGGAAACAGCGGCACCAGGCCGGCGATGTAGTAGTTGCGGGTCTTCGACAGGACGGCGAGGAGCACGACCACGGCGGCGCCGATCAGCGCCTTGAACATCAGGTCCACGGGATTCTCGACTGCGGCGGCGCCACCGGCTTGGTGGCGTCGCGCATTATGCCCGGATCGTCCCGTACCCTTCCATAACGAACGAGGCCCGCCAATGCGGGCCTCGACGTTTCTGGCTGGCGCTCAGGCCGCATGCACCCGCGGGCGATGCGGATGCTCGCTCTGCAGGTACTGGCCGAGACGTACCTGCTGGCTCGGCGAGAGGAACAGGCCGAGCTTGCTGCGGCGCCAGAGGATGTCCTCGGCGTCCTGGGCCCACTCGTGCTTGCACAGGTAGTCCACTTCGCGGGCATACAGGCCGCCGCCCAGGTGCTCGCCGAGATCGGCTTCGCCATTGACCCCGTCCAGCAGGCGCCATACCCGGGTGCCATAGGTGCGCGCCCAGCGCAGCGCCAGTTCGCGGTCGAGCCAGGCGTAGCGGTTGGCCAGTTGCTCGGTGAGCGCCTCGACGCTCTGCATCTGCTCGCCGCCCGGCAGCGGTGCCTTGGCGGTCCAGGCCGGGCCGAGATTGGCGAAGAACGGCTGGAGCTGCGCCAGCGCCGATTCGGCCAGCTTGCGGTAGGTGGTCAGCTTGCCGCCGAACACCGAGAGCAGCGGCGGCTCGCCGTTGCCGGCGGAGAGCGACAGGGTGTAGTCGCGGGTGATCGCCGAAGGCTCGTCGGACTCGTCGTCGCACAGCGGACGCACGCCGGCGAAGCTGTGCAGGATGTCGGCGGCCACGAGCTGCTGCTTGAAATGGGCGTTCACCACTTGCAGCAGGTAGGCGGTTTCCTCTTCGCTGATCGCCACCTTGGCCGGGTCGCCCTGATACTCGCGATCGGTGGTGCCGATCATGGTGAAGCGGTCCAGATAGGGGATGGCGAAGACGATGCGGCGGTCTTCGTTCTGCAGGATATAGGCGTGCTCGCCTTCGTACAGCTTCGGCACGATGATGTGGCTGCCCTGGATCAGGCGGATACCGTAGGGCGACTTCTGTTTCAGGTCGTCCTGGATGAAGCGCGCTACCCAGGGACCGGCGGCGTTCACCAGGGCGCGGGCGCGGATCGAATACAGGCTGCCGTCGCTGCGCTCCAGGTGCAGGTGCCAGAGTCCCTTGCTGCGACGGGCGCTGACGCAGCGGGTGCGGGTATGGACGTGGGCGCCGTGCTCGCGGGCGGAGATCGCGTTGAGCACCACCAGGCGCGCATCGTCCACCGCGCAGTCGGAGTACTCGAAGCCACGGCGGATCTCGGACTTCAGCGGGCTGCTGCCGGTGAAGCGCAGGCCGCGCGAGGCGGGCAGCTTCTCGCGCTTGCCGAGGTGATCGTAGAGGAACAGGCCGGCGCGGATCATCCAGGCCGGGCGCAGGTGCGGACGGTGCGGCAGGACGAAGCGCAGCGGCTTGACGATGTGCGGCGCCTTGGCCAGCAGGACCTCGCGCTCGGCCAGGGCTTCGCGGACCAGGCGGAATTCGTAGTGTTCGAGGTAGCGCAGGCCTCCGTGGATCAGCTTGCTGCTGGCCGAGGAGGTGTGCTGGGCCAGGTCGTGCTGTTCGCAAAGGAACACGGACAGGCCGCGCCCGGCTGCGTCGGCGGCGATCCCTACACCGTTGATGCCACCGCCGACCACGGCGACATCGTAGACTTCGGCGAGTGGAGCGGAGGGGGTGTGCGCTTGACTCATGTGAAAGGCCCTGAAGTCGAAAGTGAACGTAGTTTTGTTCGAATTCGAAAATAGCTTAGTCGATTGCGCAGTTATTGACCAGCCCGATTCACCAGGCTTTTTCAATTTCGAAGGGTTGCCCGGGCGCTACCGGTTTGCCCGTCCGCGCGCGAACAGCCCCAATTCCGCATGCGGGAAAGCGGCCGCCGAGGATCGCGGCGCATGGACAGGCGTCGGCAGGTGGTTTTTCTGAAACGAACATTCACGGCGCCGAATGGCGCCGTGGCAGGGGAGATCCCTCAGACCAGGTCCAGGTGAACCTTGTGCTGTGCCATCAGGCGGGCGATGGCGGCGGGCGGCGGGCTGTCGCTGATGACCCGGTTGACCAGCGAGATCGGTCCCAGGCGGACCACTGCGTTGCGTCCGAACTTGCTCGAGTCGGCGGCCAGGAACACTTGCCGCGCGTTGTCGATGATCGCCTGGGATACGCGCACTTCCTGGTAGTCGAAGTCGAGCAGGCTGCCATCCTCGTCGATGCCGCTGATGCCGACCAGGGCGAAGTCGACGCGGAACTGCTGGATGAAGTCCACCGCGGCCTGGCCGACGATGCCGCCGTCGCTGCGTACGGTGCCGCCGGCGACCAGCACTTCGAAGTCTTCCTTGGCGCTGAGGGTGGCGGCCACGTGCAGGTTGTTGGTGATGATCTTCAGGTTGCGGTGGTTGAGCAGGGCGCGGGCGATGGCCTCGGTGGTGGTGCCGATGTTGATGAACAGCGAGGCGTTGTCCGGCACCAGGCTGGCCACGGCTTCGGCGATGCGCTGCTTCTCGTCGCGCATCTGGTCGGCGCGCATGGTGTAGGCGGTGTTCTCGATGCTCGAATCGTAGGCCGCACCGCCGTGGTAGCGGCGCAGCAGTCCCTGTTCGGCGAGCTGGTTGATGTCGCGGCGGATGGTCTGCGGGGTGACCGCGAACATCTGCGCCATCTCCTCGATGCTCAGGTAACCGCGCTCGCGGACCTCCTCGATGATGCTTTGCTGTCGGGGGGGCAGGTTCATTGGTTGTTCTCGTGCTGCCGGGCCGGGACCCTGGAAAGTCGCCAAGAATGCCGCACGAGGGGGGCCGTTGTCAGCCGTGCATGAGTCGTAGAGGGCGCCGCGGCGGCACCCGGCCGCCGCGCGCAAACGTTACCCAGGGCATGCCAGAGCGGCGCGCGGGAACACGCCATTCGCCGCATCGCGGCGGACGAATGGCGCCAGCTCGTCACAGTTCGCCGTCGTCCCAGCCGCGAGTGCGCTCCACCGCTTTCTTCCAGCCGGCATAGAGCTTTTCGCGCCGGGGCTCGTCGCACTCCGGCTCGAACACTCGCTCGATCACCGCCTTGCTCTTCAGCTCGTCCAGGCTGCTCCAGAAGCCGCAGGCCAGGCCGGCCAGGTAGGCGGCGCCGAGGGCGGTGGTCTCGCGCATCACCGGACGTTCCACGCGGGTGCCGAGGATGTCGGCCTGGAACTGCATGAGGAAGTTGTTGGCCACCGCCCCGCCGTCGACGCGCAGGGCGCGCAGGCGTTCGCCGGCATCGCGCTGCATGGCGTCGAGCACGTCGCGGGTCTGGTAGGCGATGGATTCCAGGGTGGCGCGGATCAGGTGGTCGGCCTTGACTCCACGGGTCAGGCCGAACACTGCGCCGCGCGCATAGGGGTCCCAATAGGGCGCGCCGAGTCCGGTGAAGGCCGGTACCAGGTAGACGCCGTTGCTGTCCTTGACCTTGGTGGCGAAGTATTCGGAATCGAAGGAGTCGTTGATCACCTTCAGTTCGTCGCGCAACCACTGCACCGTGGAACCGCCGTTGAACACCGCGCCCTCCAGGGCGTAGCCGACCTCGCCGCGCGGACCGCAGGCGATGGTGGTGAGCAGGCCATGGGTGGACTTCACCGCCTTGTCGCCGGTGTGCATCAGCAGGAAGCAGCCGGTGCCGTAGGTGTTCTTCGCCTGGCCCGGTTCCACGCACATCTGGCCGAACAGGGCGGCCTGCTGGTCGCCGGCGATCCCGGCGATCGGCAGCTCGCCGCCGCCGACCCCGCCGATCCGGGCGTTGCCGTAGACCTCGGAAGAGTTGCGCACCTCGGGCAGCATCGAGCGGGGAATGTCGAGCACCTCGAGCATCCGCGCGTCCCAGTCGAGGCTGTGGATGTTGAACAGCATGGTCCGAGAGGCATTGGTGTAATCGGTGACGTGGACCTTGCCTTCGGTGAGCTTCCAGATCAGCCAGGTGTCGATGGTGCCGAACAGCAGGTCGCCGTTGCGCGCGCGTTCGCGGGCGCCTTCGACGTTGTCGAGGATCCACTTCAGCTTGGTTCCGGAAAAGTACGGGTCGGTGACCAGCCCGGTGGTTTCGCGAATGTAGTCTTCCAGCCCATCGCGCTTGAGCTGCGCGCAGATCGCGGCGCTGCGCCGGCACTGCCAGACGATGGCGTTGTGGATCGGCCGACCGCTGTGACGGTCCCAGACCACCGTAGTCTCGCGCTGGTTGGTGATGCCGATGGCGGCCACCTGGTCGTGCTCGATGCTGGCCTGGGCGAGGGCCTCGACCAGGGTCGAGCTCTGCGTTGCCCAGATTTCCATCGGATCGTGCTCGACCCAGCCGGCCTGCGGATAGAACTGGGCGAACTCGCGCTGGGCCTGGCTGACCACGTTGGCATCGCGGTCGAAGACGATGGCGCGGGAGCTGGTGGTGCCCTGGTCCAGGGCGACGACGTATTTCTTGTTGTGCTTGTCGGTCATGGCTGTGGCCTTGTGGCTATGGCAGGAAAGAGCGGGCGGTCAGGAAGCGCGAACCTTCTCCGGCTCGGCTTCGGACGGCGCCGCGGCGCTCGGCAGATGGCGCGCGATCAGTACACGATAGCCGCCGGCGCCGAGGCAGGCACCGAGGACCGGGGCGAAGATCGGCACCAGGAAATAGGGAATCTCGCGGCCGCCGGTGAAGGCGATGGGCCCCCAGCCGGCCAGGTAGGTCATCAGCTTGGGGCCGAAGTCGCGCGCCGGGTTCATCGCGAAACCGGTCAGCGGGCCCATGGCGCTGCCGATCACGGCGATCAGCAGGCCGATCAGCAGCGGCGCCAACGGACCGCGCGGCAGGCCGTTGCCGTCGTCGGTGAGGGCCATGATCACCGCCATCAGGATCGCGGTGATCACCATCTCGACGAGGAACGCCTGGCCGACCGACAGCGCCGGGTGCGGATAGGTGGAGAACACCGAGGCCAGGGCCAGGCTGTCCTGGCTGCCGCGGATGATGTGCTGCGCCTGTTCGAACTCGATGAACAGGCTGCTGTAGAGGGTGTAGACCAGCGCCGCCGCACAGAACGCGCCGGCCACCTGGGCGGCCATGTAGAACGGCAGCTTGCGCCCCTCGAAGCCGGCGAACAGCCATAGCGCGATGCTCACCGCCGGGTTCAGGTGGGCGCCGGAGACGCCGGCGCTGAGGTAGATGCCCAGGCTGACGCCGCCCCCCCAGATGATGCTGATTTCCCACAGGCCGAAGCTGGCGCCGGCGACCTTCAGGGCCGCGACGCAACCGGTGCCGAAGAAGATGAGGAGGGCGGTGCCGAGGAACTCGGCCAGGCATTGGCCGAACAGGGACGGGGTCGGGGCGGCGGTGGTCATGGGGTCTCTCTTGTCTGTTCTTGTAATTATGGCGGGCAGCCGTGAAAATTGTTCAGTTTCGAAAAAATATATTCACAAAGGAATGCTGTCAAAGCGCGAAGATGAACGTTTGTCCGAAAAACGACCCTCCGGTTTCGTTTTCGCGGCCAATCGAATATCGCTACCGAGGCAAGCGGGCCGCGGCATCGGCGCCCGTGCAGCAGGGGCGCCGATGGCTTAAGGTAGGCGCCGGTTTTCAGCCAACGTTCTTCTCCGGGAGTGACTATGACCCCTGCCATCGACCTGCTGAAAAAGGCCCGCGCCGAGCACAAGGTGCTCAGCTACAGCCACGACCCCAAGGCACCTTCCTATGGCCTGGAGGCCGCGGAAAAGCTCGGCCTGGACCCGCAGCGGGTGTTCAAGACGCTGCTCGCCGCCACGGAGAAGGGCGAGCTGCTGGTGGCGGTGGTGCCGGTGATCGGCAGTCTCGACCTGAAGGCCCTGGCCCATGCGGCGGGGGCGAAGAAGGCCGACATGGCCGATCCGCAGGCGGCGCAGCGGGCCACCGGCTACCTGGTGGGCGGGATCAGCCCGCTGGGGCAGAAGAAGCGCCTGCGTACCTTCATCGATGAAAGTGCGCGGCAGTACCCGAGCATCCATGTCAGCGCAGGACGGCGCGGGCTGGAAGTGGAGTTGGCGGCCGAGGTGCTGGCCCAGCTGACCCAGGGTTCGTTCGCCGCCATCGGCCGCGAATGAGCCGCTAATCCCGCCGGCCTAGCGATCGGCATTCGTCTTACTTTTCAATCTGTCAGGTTTTCCATGTCCCACTATCTCCTCGCCATCGACCAGGGCACCACCAGCTCCCGCGCCATCGTGTTCAGTGCCCAGGGCTTGCCGGTGGCGAGCTGCCAGCAGGAATTCAAGCAGTACTTCCCGAAGGACGGCTGGGTGGAGCACGACGGCGAGGAAATCTGGTTGACCACCCTCCAGGTCTGTCGCGACGCGCTCGCCCGCAAGGGCTTGCGCGCGGCCGACATCGCCGCCATCGGCATCACCAACCAGCGCGAGACCACGCTGGTCTGGGACGCCGCCAGCGGCGACCTGATCCACCCGGCCATCGTCTGGCAGGATCGCCGTACCGCCGACTACTGTGCCGAACTCAAGGCCGCCGGCCACGAGGCGAACGTCAGCGCGCGTACCGGGCTGCTGATCGATCCGTATTTCTCCGCTACCAAGCTGCGCTGGATCCTCGACAACGTGCCCGGCGCCCGCCAGCGCGCCGAACGCGGCGAGCTGCGCTTCGGCACCGTCGACTGCTTCCTGCTCTGGCGCCTGACCGGCGGCCGCTCCCACCGCACCGACGCGACCAACGCTTCGCGTACCCTGCTGTTCAACATCCACAGCCAGGACTGGGACGAGGAATTGCTGGCGCTGTTCGAGATCCCGCGCAGCCTGCTGCCGGAAGTGCTCGACTGCGCGGCCGAGTTCGGCGTCAGCGAGCCGTCGCTGCTTGGCGCGGCGATCCCGGTGCTGGGCATGGCCGGCGACCAGCAGGCCGCGCTGATCGGCCAGGCCTGCTTCCAGCCGGGCATGGTGAAGAGCACCTACGGCACCGGTTGCTTCATGATCCAGAACACCGGCGAACACCCGGTGACCTCGCAGAACCGCCTGCTCACCACGGTCGGCTACCGCCTTGACGGCAAGGTCAGCTACGCGGTGGAGGGCAGCATCTTCGTCGCCGGCGCCGCGGTGCAATGGCTGCGCGACGGCATCAAGCTGATCGACCACGCCCACGAGAGCGAAGCCCTGGCGATCCAGGCCGGCGACTCCAACGGCGTCTACCTGGTGCCGGCCTTCACCGGCCTCGGCGCGCCCTACTGGGACCCGAAGGCGCGCGGCGCGATCTTCGGCCTGACCCGCGACACCGGGATCAAGGAGATCGTCACCGCCGGCCTGCAATCGGTCTGCTACCAGACCCGCGACCTGCTCGAAGCGATGCGCCAGGACGGCACGCCGCCCAGCGCGCTGCGGGTGGACGGCGGGATGGTGGTGAACAACTGGGTGATGCAATTCCTCACCGACATCCTCGGTGTCACCGTGGAGCGCCCGGAAGTCACCGAGACCACCGCCCTCGGCGTGGCCTACATGGCCGGGCTGAAGGCCGGCTTCTATCGCGACCTGGACGACATTGCCAGCCACTGGCACCTGCAGCGCCGCTTCGCCGCGCATATGGCCGAGGAGCGCCGCGGCGAACTCTACGCCGGCTGGCAGAATGCGGTGCGACGGGTGCGCAGCGAGGCCTGAGCGGCGTTCGCGGAAAAAGGCGGCGATTTTGCCGGCGGCTTCACAACGCCGGCAGGTCGTCGCAAACGCCCGCTCGGGCAATGGGTCGAAGGCAGGGTGAAGTCCCACTGTTACGATCGGAAAAGATCGCACTGTATCGCCCATCCCGGAGCCTGCGGCGGCATGCTGGGGCGATCGTTCCCAGGAGGTCTGCCATGCAGCTCGAATACCACCAGGTCGACGCGTTTTCTTCCCGCCCGTTCAGCGGCAATCCCGCCGTGGTCTATCGCCTCGATGCCTGGCTGGCGGACGAACTGATGCAGATGATCGCGACCGAGCACAACCTCTCCGAGACCGCCTTCGTCGTTCGCGAAGGAGAGGCCTGGCGGATCCGCTGGTTCACCCCGAGCGTCGAGGTGGCGCTCTGCGGCCACGCCACACTGGCTGCGGCCCACGTACTGTTCGAGGTCTACGACGAGCCGGGCGAGCGCCTGGAATTCATCTCGCGCTCCGGTGCGCTGCGGGTCAGCCGCGAGGACGTGCGGCTGCTCCTGGATTTCCCCGCGCAGTATCCGAGCGAGGTCGGTAGCACCGTCGAACTGGAGCAGGCTCTCGGCCTGCCGCCGGTGGACGTGCTGGGCTCCACCGACAAGCTTCTGGTGTTGCTCGAGTCCGAAGAGGCGGTGCGCGCCTGTCGCCCCGACTTCGCAGCCCTTGCGCGGCTGCCCTGGCGTGGAGTGATCGTTACCGCGCGGGGCCAGCAGAAGGATTTCGTCTCGCGTTTCTTCGCCCCGGCGATGGGCGTCGACGAAGACCCGGTCACCGGCTCCGCGCATTGCAGCCTGATTCCCTACTGGGCCCAGCGCTTGAACAAACTGTCGCTGACCGCCCAGCAGTGCTCGGCGCGCGGCGGCGAGCTGTGGTGCCGGCTGGAGGGCGAGCGGGTGAGTATCGCCGGGCAGGCGGTGCTGGTGGCGAGCGGAAGGATTCGATTGGGCTGAGGGGCGTTTCAGGAGGGGGGATGTCCTCGTGCATGCCAGACCTTCACAAGCTGATGCCTGGTCTCGTAGAGCAGATAACCGCTCGCGATTATCCGCAGGTGCCCCGGGAGTAACGGCGGATGACGCCTGTGGTGGTATTCGCCCTAAAGGCCGCAGAGGATGCGGGATAGCACTCGTGCGCCGACGCTTGGCTGCCTAGACAGCAGTGCACGGCACGGGGGCGTCGTTTAGAGCCTGAGCGGGCTTCAAGTTTGCTGGGTAGGCTGTTTCCCGTGCCTGCCTCGACTGCTTGTTTTGCTTTCCCTGGCGAGTTCCTTTTGCAAGCGCCTGTACGGATCGGAGACATGGTGGACACTGGGTGGACCGGCGCGGGCACGCCGTCCATGCCCTATCTGCTGAGCACACTGGACACCGTGGCGTGGAGATATAACGTTCCCGAAGCGGTGTTTCCTGAAGCCCTCGTGCCGGGCATGCGCGAGATCGGTGCCCGTACCACCATGAACCTATGGGGTAACGTGTACCCGCGCGGTGGCCTGTTGCACCAGAGCGACGACCACAAAGCCGCTGCCGTGGTGGCCCAACGTGCCGGGGATATTGTCACCCGTCGCGGCCAACTGCATGTCTATCAACCCCTACTCGCCAACTCCCAACCCGGCTACTGGCCAGCCGGGGCGCTGCTGGAGGGACGTGGCTCGACCGGTAAGTGGCAGGAGTTGGCTCCTCAACTGTCCACCAGTTGCGAGGTATTCCCGAACAACCGCTTCCTCCGCCAGGCTCAGCGGGGCGACTACGCGTGGGCGCTGTGGCGTCCCTACAGCTGCTGCAAGCGCCGCGGCCAGGTGTTCCTGGGCTCGACGGCTTTCCAGTAGCGGGGACACCATGATGATTTCCTGGCATATGAAGGCTTCCGTACGTTCGTCGCGCCGCCGCGGTATCGCGCCGCTCGCCGGCCTGCTCGCTCTGGCCACCACGCTGGCATTGGCGCAGAACGGCGGATTCCAGTACACCGGTAGTGTCATCGGCGACGAAGTCATGTACTCAGTCGGCGGTGGCAATGCTGTGTCAATGAGCGGGGCGGCGGGCATGCGCTCCATCGGCGTCGGAGCAGGATGGAACAGCAACCTGATCTGTGGCGACATGAGCCTCAGCACGGCCATCCAGAACCAACTCAATGGTGTTACCAGCGGCTTCCAGAACATCATGTCATCGGTGATACAGAGCGCGACGGGGGCGGTGGCCTCGTTGCCGGCACTGTTGATCCGGCGCGCCGATCCGGGCTTGTACAACCTGTTGACCAATGGTGTGCTGCAAGCGCGACTGGATTTCGACCGCTCCAAGCTGACTTGTCGCGCGATGGCGGAAAGGATGGCTGACGTGGCGGGCGATCAACTGGGGTGGAGCCAACTGGCCGAAGGCATGGCCCTGCGCACTGCGGTGGCCAGCTCGGATGCGGCGTGGGCCGTGGAGCAAGCCGAGAAGAGCCATGGCAACCAGGGCGTGCCCTGGGTCGGCGGTGGCAATGCCGGCGGCGCCGGCCAGGCGCCGGTCAAGGTTGTGGGCGACGTGACCCGCGCCGGCTGCAACCTGGTCAATGACGCTCAACCACCCTCGCATCCAACTGGGTGCGAGACGTCACTCTTCGGCACCGCTGGTTTCGCCGTCATCAAATGCGGATTGGACGGCTTCCAGGATACGGGCCGCCCGGTGTTCGTCTTCGAGCTGCGGGTACTGCTTCTTGAGCTTTCCGGAGATTTTCCAGCCGTTCTCCTTGACGGAGCGGATGATGCGATTCGCGTCCGGATCCGGCATCTCGACGACTTCCTTGAGTCGCTCCAGCGCAAGCTGGAAGACCATCAGGACCTTGGCTTCTTCAGCCATCTCCTCCCGGACCGTGTGTGCGACGACGCGAGCGGTATACAGCACGTGCTCGGTGAGGTCCGGGTAACGCCAGGCGAATCGCGCATCGACGTAGTCGTCGAAGACGAGATTGCTTGGCGTACCGTCCTCATAGGTCACCAGTTCGCCAAAGCGGTAGGAGGTCGCATACCTGCGCATGAACGGACGGGAGAACACCTCCAGTGCTCGGTCGTAGCCCGAGCGGAACTCGGCCGAACTCGTAATGGTAGCCGACACGGGCAAGATCACGCCTTCCGGCACGGCCTTGTCCCGTACGAGTGTGTCGTTGATCAGGAACCGGTGGATGCGGCCGTTGCCGTCGCGCATCGGGTGGATGTAGACGAAACCGAACGCCAGCACCGCGGCGCGCGCAAGGGGCTCTGCGCCTCGAGTCGCCTGCTCGAAGTCATTCAGACCTGCGAGCATCGGCGCCAGGTCATCGAAATGCGGGGCAATGTAGTGCACGATGTTCTCCCGCATCGTGGCCTGGCCGACGAAGACGGGCGAGCGTCGCAGTCCGAGCCCGAACGCATCATGGCCCAGGATCTCGGCCTGCAGGGTGTGCAGACTCTGGTCGCTCAGCGGGTCCTGAATATGGCCGCAGTGCTGGGCGATGACGTGGGCGAACCGTTGGATGCGACCAGTCTGGTCTGCCTCTTTTTCGATCAGGAAGCTCGCGCGTGATTCCTTGAAGGTCAACCAACTGGCTGTGCGTTGGAGAATGTCGGCGCCATAAGTGCGGTCCAGCTCGTCGAGCGCGGCGCCGAGGTCGAATTGAAGCACCTCCTGAACTGCCGGCGTACGGCGAACCATAGGGCAAAATTCGACTGTTCCCGGCAGGTTGTTGTTGATGCGCCAGCGGCGCGCTCGCGTCGACTCCGTCCGGGTGAGGTATTTGTCTGCTGCAATGGCATCGACATAGCCGCCGTTGGTGACGTCTGGCACGTCCAACTGCTGCCCGGTCAACCACTCGTAGAAGAAACCCGTGCGGCGAGCGTACTGTCCGAACGGCTCGCGCCTGCACCAAGCCTCGATCGGCTGTGGACCGACCACGGCGAACAAGCGTGCGAAGAACTCCAGATGGATCTCTTCATACTTGAGGCCGAACTCGAAATGGCCGGCGAAGTCGTCGTTAGGACGGTAGTGCGCCGGATACCGGTTCTCAACCAGGTCCCCGGTGTCGCGGCTCATGCGACTTGTGCCGAGCGTGGAGTCGACGCGCAGGGGTTGCGCCAGCGCGATGCCGTACTGTGCGGCGAGAGCCTTGAATCCAACCTGCATGTGGAAATCCTTTAACGGGCGCACCAAAACGTTAATTTTGAGCCAATGATATCCCAAAACGATAAAATCAAGGTGTTCCAAAGCGTTAATCTTGACTCCAAATCACTACTGAAATCACGGTTTCATGTAAAAACGATAATTTCTCCTTCCTACAGCCTCGCTTTTGCCGGCAACGAACGGCTCCTGGTAGAGCTCGATGAGCATCTGAAGCGGCCCGCAGTCGCCAGTGGGCACCCCGCAGGTTTTCGTGAGTGGGAGTGGGATGGGCTGTGCGCTCAGGACCGGACGTTTGTCGGGCTGCTCGCGCAGGATCGATTGCAGGCTCTTGAGCGCGAACGTCCTGATAGCTAGGGCATACGCACAGGCTTCTTCCAGGTGCTGTTCGCCGTGCAGTCGGGCTTCTTTGCGCAAGGCGCCGGCAGCCTTATGCCCGTTGGCCACATCGCTGCGCTCGGTCAGGTGATGGCGCAGATGCCGCAGGACGGCAGGCCCAACCCGTTCCCCCCCAGGCGAGAGATTTCCCCTGGAGATTGCTGAAACTCAGAAAGTTCCCATGTTGTTCAAGAATGGTTTCCATTGACTAAGGACAGACACATCAAGTTTTATTGTCTATACAAGTAAAGACAATAAGGCCGGCGCAAGGCTGCCGCCTCATTTCGAATGGAGATGACATGAAGCTTGGCATTCATGATGCCCGCGCATCCGCGGTATCGCTCGCCTGCAGACGGACACTTCCATGACCTGGACACGCTCCAGTTCTTCGATCGGACTGGCTTTGCCGAAGCCTGGGTCGGTGAGCACTACATGATGCCAGGGGGAACCATGCCTCTCGCCGGACCTGCTTCTGGCCCAGGCATTCCTGACGACCATGCATATCCGGTTGGCGCCAGGGGCGTTCATGCTGCCGTTTCATCATCCGGCCGAGCTATTGCGCGCAGCGAGTCTGCGACGCTGTGTGCTTCCCCCCCGGCGCCAAGCTGGTCGGTGAAGAGGACAAGGGCGGCGGCCTACTGGCAGCGGTCTCCCTGCTCTCCAGTCTGCCGTACGGCATCGCCCGTTGGTACCCCTTGGGGCTGGAGGGGCAGGTACGGGTGGATTTCGACTGCGAATACACCGGCGGATCCCTCTATCTGAATGGTGTGGAGCCTGGCGACAACGCGCATGTCGTCGATGACCTGATCAGTACGGGCGGAACCCTGGTCGGCCTGGTGGACGCCATACGGCGGGCGGGTGCGAGTGTGCTCGGCATTGTCTGCGTGGCGGAGAAGATCAACTACGGCGGCGCAGAGCGGC
Source organism: Pseudomonas sp. HMSC066A08 (assembly GCF_001813025.1). NCBI lineage: Bacteria > Pseudomonadati > Pseudomonadota > Gammaproteobacteria > Pseudomonadales > Pseudomonadaceae > Pseudomonas > Pseudomonas sp. HMSC066A08. Next base: position 414,115 of record NZ_KV811348.1, on the reverse strand, counting down.
TCGGCAGGCCACCGGGATTACCGTCCAGTCGCTTGTTCAGGTGGACGTCTCGGGTGAGCGCTCGATCGTCTCGGGCATCAACTACTGAGAGAGGCTTCGATGAACAGGACGAAATTCCACGGCTGGTACATGGTGGGCGCCGTGCATCTTCTGCTGGCACTGACCTTCGGCGCTGCCTACTCCTTCGGCGCGTTCTTCACCAGCCTGCAGGCGAACTTCGACGCCGGCCGCTTTTCGACCGCGTCGATCTTCTCGCTGACGGCGTTGATCTACTACGTGGTGGGGGGCTTCTCCGGCGCCTGGAGCGATAGGACCTCGGTGCGCACCGGGGCCAGTATCGGCATCGTGTTGCTCTCGCTGGGCTTCCTGGCCAGCAGCTTGCTGTCGTCCTCGCTGGCCCTGTTCCTGGGAACCTTCTGCAGCCTGGTCGGGCTGGGAGTGGGGCTGGTCTACGTGCCGGCGGTCTCGACCATCCAGCGCTGGTTCGTCGTCCATCGCAGCTCGGCATCGGGCCTTGCGCTGGCGGGGACGGGGCTGGGTACGCTCGTCGGCCCGATGGCCGCGGGCTTGTTGATGCAGCACCTGCCCTGGCAGAGCACCATGCAGATCTACGCCGCCGCCATCGCGGTGCTGGGACTGGCCGCCGCAGCCTACCTGCGGGGGAAGCCCGAAGACCTGGGACAGCACCCCGACGGCCTCTTGTCCACCGACACTGTCGATACCACGCCCTGCAAGCCGGCGGCGCAGCACCACAGCATCAGCCTGCGCGAGGCGGCGCGGCGGCCCCGGTTCTGGTGGTTCTTCGTGGCGATCTTCTTCGGCTCTATCGGCCTGTTCCTCGCGCTTGTCCACATCAACCCCTACGCGCAGCAGCAGGGGCTGGATGCCAGGCAGGCAAACCTGCTCATCGGTCTGATCGGCGTGGGCAACATCGGCGGGAGGCTTGTGCTCGGGCGCATCGGCGACCGCATGGGCGCGCAGCGTTTCCTGATCGTGGTCACCCTCAGTCTGGTCGTCCTGTGCGGCGGGTGGAGCATGGCCCACGGTTTCGCTGCGCTGGCCATTTTTGCGCTGCTGTTCGGCGCGGCCAATGGCGGCTGCATTGCGTTGTATCCGGCAGTCGCCAGCACCTGGTTCGGCACGGCCAACCTGGGTGCGGTCCTGGGCGCCCTGTACATCGCCGTGGGTATCGCGGCCGTGGCCGGCGGAAGCGTCGCCGGGCTCCTTTACGACCTCTACCAGAGCTATACGCTGTCCATTGCCCTGGCGGGCACTTCAGCCTTGCTGTCGGCGGTGGGCATTGTCCTGGCGGCGCGCTCCGCGTGATGAAGCACGGGGGATCTATTCGATTACATCGAGCGATTTCATAACCCGAGAATGCGTCGTAGAGTCGCCCGGCAAGATTTGAAGTTTTCGGCCCTTTTCAAACCGTCCGTGGAAATGGGATAGAGCCCGGCACGAAAAGCATCTTGACCAGCGAACATGAAGCCCGCTCAAGCGCCAAGCAACAGCTTCCCCCTTATTGCCGTGCAGGCGGCGAAGGGAGTTGGGGGCTGATGCACACATTCATGGCCCTCCAGGCAAGTTCCCTCGCTCCCGGTGCCGAAACGCCACCTTCGTGCCCTGAATCAAGGCGAATGCCCCACGGCAAGTCGCTACCCCTCAGTACCCATCCGCCACCGGTGCCAGGTAGAGCCCGCCCGCACCTAGGGCAATGCGCAGGTTGCGGATCTCCCCGGCGCGCAGGGTCAGGGTCTGTCCGGCGAGGATGGTCATGCCGTTCCGGCAGGCGTCGCCAGGACCGTTCGGCGCAAGACGCACGTCCACCGCACCGGGTTGCAGGTTCAGGGCCAGGCTGGCGCCCGGTTGCAGGTTGCCGACCAGTTCGTCGTGGACATACAGGCCGACATCGCAGGCAGTGCCGGACTCGACCCGCTCGCGGGAAACGTTCAGCACCGCATAGCCGATCGGCGCCGGGTCGGGTTGCGCCCAGCCACCGCTGGCCGGTTGCGGGTCCGCGGCGAGCGCCGGGAGGGCGCAGGCCAGGGCAGCGGTATGGAGCAGCGGGCGAAGGATGGGGAACATGGCGGGCCTCGGCGGCGGGGGGCGTAGGGAAAAGCTTGGCTGAAGCCGGGGCCCGGGACAAGTCGGGACGGGCGTCCGCGCCCGTCCGTCGCTGGGGTCAGGCGCCGCGTTGCGGCAGCATGGCGCGCAGTACGTCGTCCTTCTGCACGCGGTGGTGCCAGATGGCCGCGGCGGCGTGGCCGAGGATCAGCGCGAAAAGCAGGTACTGGACGGTGACGTGGGTGCCGCCGGCGAACGCCTTGAAGGCTTCCGGCAGGTCGAACGGGCCGACCTGTACCAGCCAGAACAGGTCCAGCGGACGCTTGCCGGCGAGCATGCCGGAGAGCGGCATGACGATCAGCACCGCGTACAGCAGGAAATGCCCGGCCTTGGCGGCCGCGCGCTGCCAGTCCGGGTTCCCCTCCAGGGTATCCGGGACACCCTGGACGCGGCGCAGCACCAGGCGTGTCAGGGTTAGCAGGAGTACCGCCACGCCCAGCGACTTGTGCAGGGTGAAGACGTTGCCCTTGCCGCCGAGCAGGCCGGCGAAGAAGTCGGCGCCGTAGGGCAGGGCGATGATCAGCAGGACCGCGACGGCGCTGAGCCAGTGCAGGGCGATCTGTGACGGGGAATAGCGGCGGATGGACATGGTTCTACCTCGTGAAGAACAAGGTGAACATGTTAACCATGTGCTTTGTAGGGTTTAAGCCTCTTTACTCCGCCTTTACCCGTTCTTGACGCTTTGTCGGTTACCGGATATTTCGAGGATTGACCTTGACACCATGTCAAGGTCGAAAATCGCCCCATCGATGACCAACAGGAGGCAATACCATGCAAGTCTTCAAGGTTCAGGGCATGACCTGCGGCCACTGCGTACGGGCGATCACCCATGCGGTGCAGGCGAAGGACTCGGCGGCGGACGTCCAGGTGGATCTGGGCGCCGGCGAAGTCCGGGTCGCCAGCCGGCTCGACAGCACCCAGGTACTCGAGGCGATCCGCGAGGAGGGCTACGGCGCCGAGCTGGCCTGACCCCAGTCGCGCACCAGGCCACGGAACATCGGCTCCAGCAGGTGTTCCGCGTCCGTATCCGGATCGAACAGGCGCGGATCGCGCAACCAGTCGTTGAACAGGCCCAGGATCAGCGCGTGCAAGGCGCGCGAGGCGATCCTCGGGGTCATGCCCGGATGCAGCCGCACACGGCATTCGTCGCGGGCGAACAACTGCTCGCAGAGTTCGATGAACATCTGCACGAAGGCGTTGTTGCGTTCCTGCGCCTCGCGCAGTTCCTCGGTGAATTCGCAACGTTGCATCAGGATGGTCAGGATGCGGCGCTTCTTCTCCTGCGTCAGCAGCGATTGCACGGCTTCCAGGCAGAGGTCGTAGAGCGAGCGCAGCGGGTCGCTGCCATCGCAGCCGGAAAGGCGCTCGGTGAGTTGCTCCGGCGGCAGGCGTACCTGGTTGAGCATCTCGTTGAACAGGTGGGCCTTGTTCTGGAAGTGCCAGTAGACGGCGCCACGGGTCACCCCGGCGGCCCTGGCGATCTGTTCCAGGCTGGTGTGGGACACGCCCTTTTCCAGGAACAGTTCCTCGGCGGCCAGGAGGATGGCCGTGCGGGTTTTTTCAGAATCTTCCTTTGTGCGTCGCATGCTGTGCTGGGTAGTCGAATCGGTCTCGGCAACGGGGCGGGGAGTGTACCGATTTTAGCCGCGCTCGGGCGGACTCGAAGTATTTCGACACCACCTTTGTCTAATGCGGCTCATTCATGAGCCGTGGCTTCCGCGGATCCATGGTCGCCGGCCATGATCGGCGGGCGTCTTCGGTGTTATGCTGCGCGCTGCTTTTCGGCGACTCCCCGGCTGTCCGTAGCATCTTCCCGCCAGTACCGGCCTTCAGGCCTGGAGCCGCCCGCCCTCACAGACGATTCAATGATAGGCGTCGTCGTCCCGCTTGCCGGGAGCCGCGCAGGGAAGTGCCTTGCCTGCCACCGACGCGCCCCGTGCCGAGCGATCCATGAACCTGCGCATCCTGCTGATACTGGGAGCCCTGAGCGCCTTCGGGCCACTGGCCATCGACTTCTACCTGCCGAGCTTCCCGACCCTGGCCAAGGCCTTCGCCACCGACGTCGAGCACGTCCAGCTGAGCCTGGCCGCCTACTTCGCCGGGCTGTCCATCGGCCAACTGCTCTACGGCCCGGTGGCCGACCGCTATGGCCGGCGCCTGCCGCTGCTGGTGGGGGTGAGTATCTTCACCCTGGCCTCGGCCGCCTGCGCCCTGGCGCCGAGCCTGGAGTGGCTGATCGCCGCGCGCTTCGTCCAGGCCCTCGGCGGCTGCGCCGGGATGGTCATCTCGCGGGCAGTGGTGCGCGACCTGTGCGATCCGATCGGCGCCGCCAAGGCGTTTTCCCAGTTGATGCTGGTGATGGGCCTGGCGCCGATCCTCGCCCCCGTGGCTGGCGGCCTGCTGCTGGACTGGCAGGGCTGGCAATCGATCTTCGTCTGCCTGACCCTGTTCGCCGCCCTGGCCGGCCTCGGCGTGGCGTTGTGGCTGCCGGAAACCATCCCGGCCGACGGCGAGCGACCGCCGCTGTCCGGCGCGCTGGGGCAGTACCGGCGGCTGTTCGCCGACCGCCTGTTCCTCGCCTATGGTCTTTCCGGCGGGGTGGCGATGGCCGGGATGTTCGCCTACATCGCCGGTTCGCCCTACGTGTTCATCCAGCTCTACGGGATTCCCGCCGAGCACTACGGCTGGCTGTTCGGCAGCAATGCCGCGGGCTTCATCGTCATGGCACAGGTCAACGCGCGACTGCTGCGCTATCGCGGGCCGGCGTTCTGGCTGCGGCGGATCATCTGGGGCTACCTGGCGTGCGGCCTGGCCCTGCTGGGCATCGCTTCGCTGCAACCGGCCACGCTGTGGCCGCTGCTGGTTCCGCTGTTCGGATGCGTGGCCAGCCTCGGCTGCATCATTCCCAACGCTTCCGCCTGCGCCATGGCCGGACAGGGACAGCACGCCGGCAGCGCCTCGGCGCTGATGGGCAGCCTGCAGTTCAGCGTGGCGGCGGGCGCTTCGGCGCTGGTCGGCGTGCTCCACGATGGCACGGCGATCCCCATGACCCTGGTGATCGCCGTCTGCGGCGCGCTCGCGACCCTGCTCGCCTGGCAGAGCGGGCGCCTGGAGCGCCAGGCCGCCTGAGCGCGGATCAGGCCGTTCGCTGTTTCAGTTCGGGCAGCACATGGGGCGCGCGCAGGCGCGCCTCGAGGCGGTCGACGAAACGCCGGGCCTCGCTTTCGCTACGGAAGTTGACGGCCTGCTGGTCGAGGCAGACTTGCCAGCATTGGCCTTTCGGGGTTTGCGACGGGCGGACGAGGATGTTCATGGCGATTCATCCATCGGGGCTGGAAAGGGAGCTTCAGTCTAGTCCTGTCGGCCCGGAAAACACTGACCGGGATCAGTTTGCCGACAACTGGTCGCCGCTTCGTTTACAGCCCCGCCGCAGAGCGTTTCAGGCTCCTCCCTCGCCCTGCCTCACCCGCTGCCGGTAGGCGCTCGGCGACAAACCCATGACCTTGCTGAACAGGCGCGAGAAGTAGTAGCTGTCGTCGTAGCCGACCGCCTGGCCGACCCGGGCCACGCTCTGGTCGCTGCTGTCCAGCAACTGGCAGGCGTACTCGATCTTCAGGTGCAGGAAGTGCTGGATCGGCGTACGGCCGGTGATCGCCTTGTAGCGACTAACGAAATGGAACTTCGACAGGTTGCAGAAGGCCGCCAGGCGTTCCAGTTCGAGGCGCGCATGCAGGTGTTCGCGCATGTAGGCGTGCAGCCCGTCGAGGTCCAGGCTGCCCTCGCGCAGCGGGCGCAGCAGCGGTAGCTGGCAGAGCAGGCTGCGCAGCCGGCTGGCGGCGAGCAGGAAGTGCTGGAAGCGGTAGCCGCTATGGCGTACTTCCAGCAATTGCTCGAAGCCGCCGAGCAGGGCGTGTTGCAGGCCCCAATGGCGCAGCGGGGTGTCGCGGTAGCCGGCGCTGTGTTGCAGCCAGGTGGCGCTGTCGCCGCGCAGGTGGGTCCAAAAGATGGTCCAGGGTTGGCGGTCGTCGGCGGCGTAGTCGTGGGCCATGCCCGGCGGCAGCCAGAGCAGGTCGCCGCTGCCGACCCGGTATTCGCGCCAGGCCTCGCCCTCGCGCACGCGCAACAGGCCCTGGCCTTCGCTGCAATAGATCAGCAGGTGCTCGTCGTGGCGCTCGCGGCTCATGCGGTGGTCGCGGGCGCGCCGGTAATGGCCCAGGGAGGTGGGATAGAGGTCGCGGCTGAGCGGGTGGACCGCCAGTTTCTCCAGCAACGCCGCCGGGATCGGCAAGCGCAGGCTGTCGGCCGGCAGGGGCCAGTCGGAGGTGTGCGACATGTCGGTAGCCGGCTCCGCAATATAGTCCATGAACAACACAATTTAGTCGATCTCGCGACCTTCCGCCCAGTGATAGCTTCTTGGCCAAAGCGGGGTCCGAATCGACCTCGTACCAGTCCGCCACAACAATAAAAGCCGGCCTGGCCGGTGCAGGAGGGTTCATGTCAGTCCCAGTCCGCCACCTCATCGCGGGAGCCTTCGTCGAAGGTCTCGGCGCCCAGCGCATCCCGGTCAGCAATCCCCTCGACAACAGCACCCTGGCGGAGATCGCCTGCGCCAGCGCGGAGCAGGTCGAGCAGGCGGTGGCCAGTGCCCGCGAAACCTTCGCCAGCTGGAAGGAAACCCCGGTTTCCGAGCGCGCGCGGGTGATGTTGCGTTACCAGGCGCTGCTCAAGGAACACCACGACGAACTGGCGAAGATCGTTTCCAGCGAGCTGGGCAAGACTTTCGAGGACGCCAAGGGTGACGTCTGGCGCGGTATCGAGGTGGTCGAGCACGCCTGCAACGTGCCCTCGCTGCTGATGGGCGAGACGGTGGAGAACGTCGCCCGCAACATCGACACCTACAGCATCACCCAGCCGCTGGGCGTGTGCGTCGGTATCACCCCGTTCAACTTCCCGGCGATGATCCCGCTGTGGATGTTCCCGCTGGCCATCGCCTGCGGCAACGCCTTCATCCTCAAGCCTTCCGAGCAGGTGCCGCTGACCAGCGTGCGGCTCGCCGAGCTGTTCCTCGAGGCCGGTGCGCCGAAGGGCGTGCTGCAGGTGGTGCATGGCGGCAAGGAACAGGTCGACCAGTTGCTCAAGCACCCGCAGGTGAAGGCGGTGTCCTTCGTCGGCTCGGTCGCCGTCGGCCAGTACGTCTACCACACCGGCACCGCGCACAATAAGCGCGTGCAGAGCTTCGCCGGGGCGAAGAACCACATGGTGATCATGCCCGACGCGGACAAGGCGCAGGTCATCAGCAACCTGGTCGGTGCCTCGGTGGGCGCGGCCGGGCAGCGCTGCATGGCGATCTCGGTGGCGGTGCTGGTGGGGGCCGCACGCGAGTGGATTCCGGAAATCCGCGACGCGCTGGCCAAGGTCCGCCCCGGCCCATGGGACGACAGCGGCGCCAGCTACGGCCCGGTGATCAACCCGCAGGCCAAGGCGCGCATCGAGCGCCTGATCGGCCAGGGCGTGGAGGAGGGCGCGCAACTGCTGCTGGATGGCCGCGGCTACAAGGTCGAGGGATACCCGGACGGCAACTGGGTCGGTCCGACGCTGTTCGCCGGGGTGCGTCCGGACATGGCGATCTACCGCGAAGAGGTGTTCGGCCCGGTGCTCTGCCTGGCCGAGGTCGACAGCCTGGAGCAGGCGATCCGCCTGATCAACGAAAGCCCCTACGGCAACGGCACCTCGATCTTCACCAGTTCCGGCGCTGCGGCGCGGACCTTCCAGCACCACATCGAGGTCGGCCAGGTCGGCATCAACATCCCGATTCCGGTACCGCTGCCGTTCTTCTCCTTCACCGGTTGGAAGGGCTCGTTCTACGGCGACCTGCACGCCTACGGCAAGCAGGGCGTGCGCTTCTACACCGAGACCAAGACCGTGACCGCGCGCTGGTTCGACAGCGACAGCGTGGCCGGGACCAACTTCTCGATCCAGATGCGCTGAAAGGGAGACGGACCGATGACCGACATCGCATTTCTCGGCCTGGGCAACATGGGCGGGCCGATGGCCGCCAACCTGCTCAAGGCCGGCCACCGGGTGAATGTCTTCGACTTGCAGCCAAAGGCCGTGCTGGGCCTGGTCGAGCAGGGCGCGCAGGGCGCCGATAGCGCCTTGCAGTGCTGCGAAGGCGCCGAAGTGGTGATCAGCATGCTGCCGGCCGGGCAACACGTGGAAAGCCTGTATCTCGGCGACGACGGCCTGCTCGCGCGGGTCGCCGGCAAGCCTCTGCTGATCGACTGCTCGACCATCGCCCCGGAGACCGCGCGCAAGGTCGCCGAGGCCGCCGCTGCGAAGGGCCTGACCCTGCTCGATGCGCCGGTTTCCGGCGGCGTCGGCGGCGCCCGCGCCGGCACCCTGAGCTTCATCGTCGGCGGCCCCGCCGAAGGCTTCGCGCGGGCCCGGCCGATCCTCGAGAACATGGGCCGGAACATCTTCCACGCCGGCGACCACGGCGCCGGCCAGGTGGCGAAGATCTGCAACAACATGCTCCTCGGCATCCTCATGGCCGGCACCGCCGAGGCCCTGGCGCTGGGAGTGAAGAACGGCCTCGACCCGGCGGTGCTGTCCGAGGTGATGAAGCAGAGTTCCGGCGGCAACTGGGCGCTGAACCTCTACAACCCCTGGCCCGGGGTGATGCCGCAGGCGCCGGCGAGCAACGGCTATGCCGGTGGTTTCCAGGTGCGCCTGATGAACAAGGACCTCGGCCTGGCGCTGGCCAACGCCCAGGCGGTGCAGGCCTCGACGCCGCTCGGCGCGCTGGCGCGAAACCTGTTCAGCCTGCACGCCCAGGCCGATGCCGAGCACGAGGGGCTGGATTTCTCCAGCATCCAGAAGCTCTACCGCGGCAAGGACTGACACCCTACGACCAAAGGTTGATGGCGGGTGCCCGGTGCCCGCCCATACTCCAAGGCTCACTCACTGCTTCATCCCTAATAAGAACAATCAGAGGGCTGGAACATGACGTACCTGCAGCAGCACGCCCGCTCGATCGCCGAGCCGGCCGCGTTCTGGGCCGAACAGGCCCGCTCCCTGGCCTGGTACCAGGCGCCCGCGAACATCCTCGAAAGCCTGCCCGACGGCACCCACCGCTGGTTCGCCGACGGCCGCCTGAACAGCGCCTACCTGGCCCTCGACCGGCAGATCGAGGAGGGGCGCGGCGAACAGACCGCGCTGATCTACGACTCGCCGGTGACCGGCACCCAGGACCGCTACAGCTACCTGCGGCTGCGCGACGAAGTGGCGTGCCTGGCCGGCGCCCTGCGCGCCCTCGGGGTCGGCAAGGGCGACCGGGTGATCATCTACATGCCGATGGTGCCGCAGGCGGCCATGGCCATGCTCGCCTGCGCGCGCCTGGGCGCGGTGCACTCGGTGGTGTTCGGCGGATTCGCTCCCTACGAGCTGGCCCTGCGCATCGACGACGCCACGCCGAAGCTGGTGCTCACCGCTTCCTGCGGGCTGGAGTTCGACCGGGTGATCGAATACAAGCCGCTGGTGGACAAGGCCCTCGAACTGGCGATCCACCAGCCTGCCCACGTCATGGTCTGGCAACGCCCGCAGGCGCGCGCGCGCCTGCACCCGGGCCGCGACCTGGACTGGCAGGACTGCCTCGCCGCCGCCGGGCCGGCCGATCCGGTGCCGGTGGCCAGCGGCGATCCGCTGTACATCATGTACACCTCGGGCACCACCGGTAAGCCCAAGGGCATCGTCCGCGACAACGGCGGCCACGCGGTGGCGGTACGCTACGCGGTCCGCACTATCTACGGCATGCGGGCCGGCGACGTCTGGTGGGGGATCTCCGACGTCGGCTGGGTGGTCGGCCACTCGCTGATCGTCTACGGTCCGCTGATGTGCGGCTGTACCACGGTGTTCTACGAAGGCAAGCCGGTGCGCACGCCGGATGCCGGCGCCTACTGGCGGGTGATCGAAGAGCACAAGGTGAACAGCCTGTTCTGCGCGCCGACGGCGATCCGGGCGATCCGCAAGGAAGACCCGCATGGCGAACGGGTGAAGCGCTACGACCTGGGTTCGCTGCGCCACCTGTTCCTGGCCGGCGAGAAGCTCGACAGCAGCACCCAGCACTGGCTGGAGGAGCACACCGGGCGGCCGGTCCACGACCATTGGTGGCAGACCGAGACCGGCTGGCCGGTGACCGCGCCCTGCACCGGGATCGCCGGCCACGACCTGCGGGCCGGCTCGACCAACCGTGCGGTGCCCGGCTACCACGTGCAGGTGCTGGACGACGAAGGCCGGCCGCTGGGAGCGAACCGCCAGGGCGCGATCGTCATCGCCCTGCCGTTGCCGCCGGGCTGCGCGCAGACCCTCTGGGGCGACCACCCGCGCTACCTGCAGGCCTACCTGGGCAACTATCCCGGCTACTACCACACCGGCGACGGCGGCTATCTCGACGAGGACGGCTTCGTCTACATCATGGGGCGCACCGACGACGTGATAAACGTTTCCGGGCATCGCCTGTCCACCGGCGAGATGGAGGAGCGCGTGGCGCAGCACCAGGCGGTCGCCGAGTGCGCGGTGATCGGCGTGCGGGACGAACTCAAGGGCCACGTGCCGCTGGGCCTGGTGGTGCTCAAGGACGATGCCGGGATCGCCGCCGAGCAACTGCAGCGCGAGCTGGTGGCGCTGGTCCGCGAACAGATCGGCGCGCTGGCCTGCTTCCAGCGGGTGGCGGTGGTCAAGCGGCTGCCGAAGACCCGCTCCGGGAAGATCCTCCGCGCGGTGCTGCGCAAGATCGCCGATGGCGAGGACTACGCGGCGCCATCGACCATCGACGATCCGGCGATTCTCGATGAGATCGAGGCGGCGTTGAGGGTACGCAAGGTGGGGTAGGGGCAGCGCGAGCATCGAGCCTGGCGGCCGAGCGGCTTTTCGTGGCTGCTCCGGCTTCTGGTTGCGCCTAGCCGGGCGAGTCGCTTTTGCAAGCGTCCAAAAGGGAGCAAAAGTCTCGCCCCCGCTTCCGGCCCCAGCCGCTTTGCGGCTGGGGTGCCCTCACGGCATCGCCGTCCGCATGCCGGAACGCTGCGTCTGTAGGGCTGCGTCCTCCGAAAAGTCAGGAGAACACCGGAGATAGCCTGCACACCGGGCTACCTTGGAGGGACGCCTAGTCAGAGGGTTGGGGGACGTCCTTGCCAATCAGCAACTTATAAATCTTCGAAAAAGAGGGTTTCCGCCAGGGAAAACCCCGTATTTCTTTTTCCTTCAAATATAGGTTTTCGGGGCTAGTTCACTGCCGTGCAGACAGCTAAGAAAAGTTAAATACAGCCTGTAAGAGAACCCCCATTGTTCACTGCCGTATAAGCGGCCAGGAAAGCCGGCTGCGTATCCCAGTAGTGGTGGGGTTCCAGAGTCCCCACGCTGGAGGTTCCGCCTCGCCGACGCCATGGATTGCGCCCCAGCGTGCCGATGATTTTGCCCCCGGCAGCGGCAAGGAGCGGCTACTCCGCTCGCCCCATCATCAATAAAAGTTAAAGAATCGTGCGGCCTCGTATCTACGACAGCGGTAGTCGAAGTGCACAGGAAGTTGCGCCTTTCATCTCCATTACTTTCACGCGCGATCTATCGCGCATGAACGAATGCAAGGATTCGCACATGAGTGGAAAACCCGCCGCCCGCGCCACCGATCCCACGGCCTGCCCTCTGCCGGGTCACGGCACCAGCCCCATCGTTCAAGGCTCTCCCGATGTCATTTTCGATGGCCTGCCCGCCGCACGACAAGGCGACGCCTCGGCATGCGGAAGCCCGATCGCCTCGGCCGTTTCATCGACGGTCTTCATCAACGGCCAGCCCGCCGCCACCCTGGGCAGTGTGGGTGCCCACGGCAACGTGATCATCGGCGGCTCGGGGACAGTGCTCATCGGTGACGTCTTCAGCCCCGCCCCGTTCTCTCCCGTCGTCCCTTCGAACCGCGACACCGCCCCATTCTCCGGACGCTTCCAGCTCATTGACCAGGAAACCGGCAAGCCCGTTGCCGGGCGCAGGGTGAAGGTCTGGTCGAGTGGCGGTTGGAGCGCGCTCGATACCACAGATGCCGAAGGCCTGACCTCGTGGATCAACCACGAGGCATCGGAGTCGATCCAGATCGATCTGGTGCAGGGAGGTGAAGCATGAGCGATCAGCCCAGCCTCGCTCAGGGCGGCATGAGCCCCGAAGGCAAGACCAACCCCGTCGGCATCCTGGAGCCCAAGCTCGATCCGCAGGACAAGCAAGTGCTGTGCTCGGCGATCTGCCATTGCAGCAGCACGCCCAACGTCAGCCAGGATGGCAGGAACCTCAAGCAGGCCTGCGTGGCCCAGCGCCTCGGCGAACTGGACGAGATTCTCCGGGGGCGCAGCCCGTACAAGCCCGAAGTCAGTTACGACATGACCAAGAGCCCGCCGCAGCCGATCCTCGACAGCCAGACCGGCAGCAGCGCGCATGGCTGGATACCGGGCTGGATCAGCAAATACTGGGATGAAGACCCGGAGCATCCGCCATTTAAGCCGGGTCGAGGCATGATTCGTCGGCCTGACGTGGTGATTGTCAAAGACCCGATCAAACCGCCGACCCAGGACAATATCAAGCAGGTGGTGGAGATGAAGTTTCCGCCTGACCCACCGGATAGTAAGCAGGTAAAAGCGTACGAAAAGATCGCTGGCGATGAGCGTAAAATCGTCGAAATGAAATCCACCGAATGCGACTGTAGCCAGGAAAACCAGCAATCCAAGGTACCGGTAGAACAGCTCGGATGGGCTGCAACTATCGCAGGGGCGGTGATGTTTATCGTGACACGTGGTCGATCTCCGCGACCGTCCATCCCAGTCCCAGCCTATTGATCTGGAGGAAATTTCATGGAGAAGGAATTCAACTTGGCCGAAGAGTTGGCCAAGCAGCCACACCTGCTGGAGATGCCCGGCAACCTGCTGATGAAAGGCGGCCCCGAGGACTATATCGGCGCCGTGCTCTGCCTGCGCGGCACGCTCTATTTCAAGGAGGCCCATACCCCTCTGGTGCGCGAGGCGTTGTGTCAGTGTTTCGACGAGTTCAAGCACTTGGCCGAGCCGTACCTGACTTGGCTATGGCGCGAGGAGCCAGCAGAAGGAAAGCCGCTGACTGCATACAGTGATGCAAAGCCACTGCGCGAAATGCTGGCCAGCATGGATGAGGATTACCCTCTGAGCTTTTACTACACCAGTGGCAGGCAGTCTAACGACGCCGGCGCTTGGTACTTCGAGATTTTTGGCCAGGCGGCTTGGGAAGCAAAGATGGGAGACGACCTAAGCGTTCTGGAGTTCTCCGTGCCGCTGCTGTATCAGGAGCAGAACCCATTGAGTTTCCTACACCTACTTCTCGACTTCGCACGTCGATTGGTTCCCGAGCAAGGCTATGCCGGACATGCCTTCAATCTGTCCGTGACGAACAGGGATGACAACCAGCCTACCGAAGCCTTTATGGCAGCACGTATGCCTGGGCTGGATGTTGGTACCGCTGGACTGCTTGCTCATCGCCCGACGTTCAAACCGACCAGGATCAAGACCGTCAGTTGGCTGACCGTACTCGATCAGCAGCGTCTGGAGCTGGTCGGCGGCCTGGATGCCCTGCGCAGCCAACTGCCATCCAGCCATTTCGCCTTCTACGACTACGGCGCCGGCGTGGTGATCCAGGCCGGCGCCTATCCGTCAGGGGGCGACGGTGAGGACCCGAGACCGGCCACCTACGTATTGCTCAACCAAGTGCTCAAGGGCATCCGCTACGAAACCGTCGGTTCGCTGCACGGTGGTTCGCACGACGGCGAACTGCGCCTGGTCGGCTGGTCCGCCGACCAGTGGCTCAAGCGCCTGGATGTGGATGAGAGCGACATCCCCGCCTGGCGGGCCAGGCTGCTCAGCGACGAAGCATATCTGGACGCGACGAATACCCTGCCGGAACGCCTGTAGAACAGTCGCCTGGATAGGCTGCCGTCCCTGGAGTCGATTCGAAGAAAACTTCATGAGCCCTGAATTCGATCTGATCGAGGAATTGGCCAAGCACCTGTGTAGGCAGCTAAGAAATGGCGAAATCCGCCACCAAACGCTGGCGAACCGGGAGGCGTCCATATATGAATAACCGTCTTACGGTTATCTGCCGATGGGACTGGTGGCCCTCTCCCCAACCCTCTGACCAGGCGCCCCTCCCCGAAGGGAGAGGAAGCGGTCCGGTGCGTCGGCTACTTCTGATGTTTTCCTGAGCCCCCGGCGGGAGCCGCTCTTCATTCCGGGCGGATAACGCTGAAAGCGTTATCCGCCACGCTCCGAGCCCTTGCCCGCTCAGAACCCTTCGAGAACGATCTTGCCCTTGGCCTTGCCGCTCTCCAGCAGCGCATGGGCGCGGCGCAGGTTGGCCGCGTCGATGCGGCCGAAGTGCTCGCCCACGGTGGTCTTCAGCACGCCTTCGTCGATCAGCCCGGCGACCCGTTCCAGCAAGCGGTGCTGCTCGACCATGTCGTCGGTCTGGAACATCGAGCGGGTGTACATGAACTCCCAGTGCAGCGACAGGCTCTTCTGCTTCAGCTTGCCGATGTCCAGCGCCGCCGGGTCGTCGATCAGCGCCAGGCGGCCTTGCGGGCGCAGCGCGGCGACGATCTGTTCGAGGTGCTGGTCGGTGTGGGTCAGGCTGGCGACGTGGCTGACCTCGTCGAGACCGATCCGCTTCAGCTCCTCGGCCAGCGGCTTGCCGTGGTCGATCACATGATGCGCGCCGAGGTCGCGGACCCAGGCCTGGGTCTCGGCGCGCGAGGCGGTGCCGATCACGGTCAGCCCGGTCAATTGCCGCGCCAGTTGCACGAGGATCGAACCGACCCCGCCGGCGGCACCGACCACCAGCAGGCTCTGGCCCTGGTCGGCCTTGCCTTCGGCGATCTGCAAGCGCTCGAAGAGCAGTTCCCAGCCAGTGATGGTGGTCAGCGGCAGGGCCGCGGCCTGGGCGAAGTCGAGGCTTTTCGGCAGGTGCCCGGCAATGCGCTCGTCGACCCGATGCAGCTCGCTGTTGCTACCGGGGCGGGTGATGTCCCCGGCGTACCAGACCCGATCGCCAGGACGGAACAGGCTGACCTCGCTGCCGACCGCGCGCACCACGCCCGCCGCGTCCCAGCCCAGCACCTTGGCCTTGCCGGCTTCCGGCTGGGCGCGCTGGCGGACCTTGGTATCCACCGGGTTGACCGAGATGGCGCGGACCTCCACCAGCAGGTCGCGCGGGCCCGGCGTGGGCTCGGGTAGTTCGAGATCGAGCAGGGCATCGGGATGGTCGATGGGCAGGGACTGGTAGTAACCGACAGCTTTCATGGGGGCTCCGGGAAACGGGCCTCAGGCGAGGCGATAGAGTTGGTCGATCTTCACGTTCTGCAGCAGGGCTTCGTTGCCGCGGCTGAAGCGCAGGAAGTGCTCGGTGTTCTGGTGGCGCTCCAGGGCGGCGTCGTCGCGCCACTGCTCGATCATGTAGAACAGGTGGGAGTCGTGGCGGTCCTGGTGCAGGTCGTATTGCAGGCAGCCGGCCTCGGCGCGCGACGGGGCGACCAGGGCGCGCAATTCGCGCTCCAGGGCCTCGGCGTGGCCGGGGGCGGCGGCGATGGTGGCGATCAGGGTGAGGGGTGTGCTCATGGTGGAGTCCTTCGATGAGGTGGAGTCAGGATGGGCTATTTCAAATCGCTGAAAAACAGGCTATCAGGGAAGACTCTTTCAAAGGAATCTTGAAAATGCTGCGTTACGACGACCTCCAGGTGTTCGTCCACACCAGCGACAGCGGCTCGTTGTCCGCCGCCGCGCGCCAGTTGGAGATTTCCCCGGCGGTGGCCAGCGCGGCGCTGAAGCGCCTGGAAAGCGAGCTGGAGGTACGCCTGTTCGCCCGTTCCACCCGCAGCCTGCGCCTGACTCCCGAGGGCGACGCGTTCCTCCTGCATGCCCGCGCCTCGTTGCGCAGCCTGGAGGAGGGGCGCCGGTTGCTGCAGGGCGGCAAGGACCAGATCGCCGGGGTGCTGCAGCTTTCCGCGCCCTCCGACTTCGGCCGCAACCTGCTGCTGCCCTGGCTCGACGAGTTCCAGGCGCGCTATCCGCAACTGAACCTGCGCCTGCTGCTCGGCGACCGGGTGACGGATCTCTACCGGCAGCCGGTGGACGTGGCGATCCGCTACGGCGCACCGGCCGACTCCAGTCTGGTCGCCCTGCCGCTGGCGCCGGACAATCGGCGAGTGCTCTGCGCCGCGCCGGGCTACCTGGCGGAGCACGGCGAGCCGCGCCAGCCGGACGACCTGCGCGAGCACAATTGCCTGCTCTACCAACTCGGCGGCCGGGTGCACGACCGCTGGGCGTTCCAGCGGGGCCGCCGCAGCCTGACCCTGACGGTCGCCGGCGACCGGGTCTGCGACGACGCCGATGTGGTGCGGCGCTGGGCCCTGGCCGGCAAGGGACTGGTCTACAAGTCCTGGCTGGACGTGGCCGAGGACGTGCGCGCCGGGCGCCTGCGCCTGCTGCTGCCGGAGTGGCAGGGCGAGGCGACGCCGATGAACCTCTTGTGTACCCACCGCGCCCAGTTGACCCGCCCGGTGACCCTCTTGCGCGCGTTCGTGCGCGAGCGTTGCGACGCATTGCTGGCGGAGGCTCCATGGACGAGGAACTGAACCGGGCGGCGAGCCTGGCCATCGAGCTGGCGGACGTGGACAGCGCCGCGCGCTTGCACGAACGCCTGCGCGAGGCCCTGGCGTTGCCGCAGTGGTACGGATGCAACTGGGATGCCTTCTGGGACGCCATCAGCGGCCTGGTGCCGATGCCCCGGCGATTGCGTCTGCAAGGCTGGAGCGACTTCGCCCGGCGCCTGCCGGAGGAAGCGGCGCAGCTGTCGGCCTGCCTGGAGGCGTTGCGCGAGACGTACCCGCAACTGGCGCCGGAAGTCCTGCGCGACGCTTGATCAGTCCCAGCCGAACAGCTCGGCGGCGTTGCGGCTGCTGCTCGCCGCCAGTTCCTCGGCGTCGACCCCGCGCAGTTCGGCGAGGGCGCGGCAGATGTCCGGCAGGTGCTCCGGACTGTTGCGCTGGCCGGGATGCATCGATGGCGCCATGTCCGGCGCATCGGTTTCCAGCACGATGGCGTCGGCCGGCAGCTCCGCCGCCACCTTGCGCAGGCGGTTGGCCTGCGGCCAGGTCGGCGCGCCGCCGAGGCCGAGGCGGAAGCCGAGCTTGAGGTACTCGCGGGCTTCCTCGCGGCTGCCGGCGAAGGCATGGATGATGCCGTGGCGCTCCAGGCGGATGCGCTTGAGGGTGGCGATGGTCGCCGCGTGGGCGCGGCGCACGTGGATCAGCGCCGGCAGGCGGAACTCCGCGGCCAGCCGCAGTTGGGCCTCGAACAGCGCCTGCTGGGCGTCGCGGTCGAGGTGTTCCAGGTAGTAGTCCAGGCCGATCTCGCCGACCGCGCAGAGCTTCGTCTCGCCGCGCAGGCGTTGCAGCCACTGGCGCAGGTCGTCCAGGTGCTGCGGGCGGTGCCGCGCCAGGTAGACGGGGTGCAGGCCGAGCGCCGCGTACAGGCCATCCTCGGCCTGCGCCAGGTCCCAGACCCGTTGCCAGTTCTCGCGGTAGACGCCGAGCACCACCTGGCGCTCGACCCCCAGCGCGCGGCTGCGTTGCAGCAGCGCGGCGCGGTCGGCGTCGAAGTCCGGGAAGTCGAGGTGGTTGTGGGTGTCGACCAGGCGCATGGCGGCCGGCTCAGTCGCGCAGCTTGAGTTGCCGGGGGATGGCGTGCAGGCCCGGCCGGTAGTCGTTCTCCTCGACCGCGCGGAGCGCCAGTTCGAGGGCGTTGGCGGCGATCAGCGCGTGCTGCTGGTAGATCGAGTTGACCTTCAGCGGCACGAAGTCGAGCAACTGGGTGTCGCCGAAGGTCGCCACCCGCAAGCCCTCGGGCCAACCGTCGGCGCGCGCCTGGAACACGTCGAAGACGCCTTCGAGGA
Organism: Pseudomonas sp. HMSC066A08; assembly: GCF_001813025.1. NCBI lineage: Bacteria > Pseudomonadati > Pseudomonadota > Gammaproteobacteria > Pseudomonadales > Pseudomonadaceae > Pseudomonas > Pseudomonas sp. HMSC066A08. The sequence goes on along the minus strand of NZ_KV811348.1, from coordinate 395,986 downwards.
GCACATAGGCGGTGGTCACCAGGGCGTCGGGCAGGTAGCCCAGGCGCTCGAGCAATTGCTCCATCAGGCGGCGTCCGCACTCGCGGCTGAACACCTCGGCATGCTCGACGATGACCTCGCCGCGGAAGTCCTTCAGCGCCTGGCGGAAGCCGGCGGCGCGGTCGTGGCTGATGATCAGGTCCGCCCGCGCGCCGAGCAGGGCGATATGGCGCGGCGCCGGTTGCAACAGGGTTTCGGTGAGGCGGCGCGCGGCGTCCTGGTCGTCGCTGATCACCGAGGCGAAGCGCTGCGGGTCGAGCTGGCGGTCGATGGCCACCACCGGCAGGCCTTCGGCGACCAGCCGGGCATGGGTATCATCCCCGGCCGGCAGGCAACTGGCGACGATCAGCGCGTCGCAGCGGCGCGCGCGGAACAGGTTGACCACCTGGCGCTCGGTCTCCGGCTCGTCGTCGGAGCAGGCGATCAGCAACTGGTAGCCGCGCGCCCGGGCGCCTTGTTCGAGTTGCTTGGCGAGGCGGGCGTAGCTGGGGTTTTCCAGGTCCGGGAGAATGAAGCCGAGGGTGCGGGTCTGCCCGCGGCGCAGGCCGGCGGCCTGCTGGTCCGGCTGGTAGCCGTGTTCCTCGACCACGGCAAGCACGCGCTCGACGGTGGCGGCGCTGATGCGCCGCTGGGCGGCCTTGCCATTGATGACGTAGCTGGCGGTGGTCACCGAGACCCCGGCCAGGCGGGCGATATCACTGAGTTTCAAACCGATCTCTACTGGAGGCGACGACAAGTTGGGCTTCAAGGATCAATCATTATCGGGTAACGTGCCAATTTAATTAAGTGAATCGATTCAGCAAAAGATTCCGGCGAAGCCGGCGCCCTCTGCCCCAGGCTGCCTCGCGCAGCCCGAACGCGGCGCCGCCTACGCTATGGCAGGTCAATGACAACAAGCGGATCACCGCCCCAGGCTGTACGGAAGGCTCCCGCGAGCCGCTTTCCGCTACCGCCGGCACATCCCGCGCCCGCGCCTCGGCGCGGCGGGACGATCCGGACGTGAGACGGGGAGCCGTTCGCTCCTGAGGAGGTTTCCATGCTCGAACTCGATACCCGGCAGATCCGCATGGGCCAGCGCGCCGCGGACAAGGCCGAGGCCCTGCGCCTGCTCGGCGCGACGCTGGTCGCCGACGGCCTGGCCGCGCCCGGCTACGCCGAGGGCCTGAAGGCGCGCGAGGCACAAGGCTCCACCTACCTCGGCCAGGGCATCGCCATACCCCACGGGACCCCGGATACCCGCAAGCTGGTCTTCAGCACCGGCGTGCGCCTGCTGCAATTCCCCGAGGGAGTGGACTGGGGCGATGGCCAGCAGGTCTACCTGGCCATCGGCATCGCGGCGAAGTCCGACGAACACCTGCAGCTCCTGCAACTGCTCACCCGCGCCCTCGGCGAGGCCGACCTGGGACCAGCGCTGAGCGCGGCCGCCAGCGCCGAGGAAGTCCTCCGCCTGTTGCAGGGCGCGCCGCAGGAACTGGCGCTGGACGCGCAACTGGTCGGCCTCGGCCAGAACGCCGAGGACCTCGACGAACTGGCCTGGCTCGGCGCGCGCCTGTTGAAGAAGGCCGGCTGCGTGGAGAACGGCTTCGCCGCCGTGCTCCAGCAGACCGAACCGTTGCCGCTGGGCGACGGGCTGTGCTGGCTGCACAGCGAACAATGGGTGAAGCGCCCCGGGCTGGCCTTCGTCACTCCGGCGCAACCGTTGCAGCACCAGGGGCAACCGGTCACCGGGCTGTTCTGCCTGGCCAGCCTGGGCGAAGCGCACCAGGCGCTGCTCGAACGCCTGTGCGAGCTGTTGCTGGAAGGGCGTGGCGCCGAACTGGTGCGTGCCACCAGCAGCCGCAGCGTACTCGCGGCGCTCGGCGGCGAACTGCCGCCGGACTGGCCCAGCGCGCGCGTGGTCCTGGCCAACCCGCATGGCCTGCATGCCCGCCCGGCGCAGGCGCTGGTGCAGCTGGCCAAGGGCTTCGCCGGCGAGATCCGGGTACGCCTGGCCGACAGCGACGCGGCCCCCGTCTCGGCGAAGAGCCTGAGCAAGCTGCTCGCCCTCGGCGCGCGACGCGGTCAGACGCTGGAGTTCAGCGCCGAGCCGGCGATCGCCGAGGCCGCGCTGCCAGCCTTGCTGGCCGCGGTGCGCGAGGGGCTCGGCGAGGAGGTCGAAGCGCTGGCGGAGGAGGCCTTGCCCGATGCCGTCGGCGAGGCGGAAGAGGATGCCCGGCCGGCGCCGCTGCGCGCCGGCGAGCGCCTGCAGGCGATCGCCGCGTCGCCGGGCATCGCCATTGGTCCGGCGCATGTCCAGGTGGCGCAGCGCTTCGAATTCCAGCCGCGCGGCGAGTCGCCGGTCCATGAACGCGAGCGCCTGCTGCGGGCCAAGCGGGCGGTGGACGAGGAGATCGTCGGCCTGGTCGAACGCAGCACGGTGAAGGCGATCCGCGAGATTTTCGTCACCCACCGCGAGATGCTCGACGATCCGGAACTGGCCGAGCAGGTGCAATTGCGCCTGAATCGCGGCGAAAGCGCCGAAGCGGCCTGGAGTCGGGTGGTGGAAGACAGCGCGGCGCAGCAGGAGGCGCTGCACGACGCGCTGCTCGCCGAGCGCGCCGCCGACCTCCGCGACCTCGGCCGGCGGGTGCTGGCCAGGCTCTGCGGGGTAGAGGCGCCGCGCGAGCCGGAGCAGCCGTACATCCTGGTGATGGACGAGGTCGGCCCCTCCGATGTCGCCCGCCTCGACGCCCTGCGGGTCGCCGGCATCCTCACGGCGCGCGGCGGCGCCACCTCGCACAGCGCGATCATCGCCCGCGCCCTCGGCATTCCGGCATTGGTCGGCGCCGGCGCGGCGGTGCTCGGCCTGGAGCCGGGCACGGCGCTGCTGCTGGATGGCGAGCACGGCTGGCTGCAGGTGGCGCCGAGCGCCGAACAGTTGCAGCAGGCTGCCGCCCAGCGCGACGCCCGCCAGCAGCGCCAGGCCCGCGCCGACGCGCAGCGCCTGGAGCCTGCGCGGACCCGCGACGGCCACGCGGTGGAAGTCTGCGCCAACCTGGGCGACACCGCCGGCGCCGCGCGCGCGGTGGAGCTGGGCGCCGAGGGCGTCGGCCTGCTGCGCACCGAGTTCGTCTTCATGAACAACGCCCGCGCGCCGGACCTGGCGACCCAGGAAGCGGAATACCGCCGGGTGCTCGACGCCCTCGACGGACGTCCGCTGGTGGCGCGGACCCTGGATGTCGGCGGGGACAAGCCGCTGCCGTACTGGCCGATCCCCCACGAAGAGAATCCCTATCTGGGCCTGCGCGGTATCCGCCTGACCCTGCAGCGACCGCAGATCCTCGAGACCCAGTTGCGCGCGCTGTTCCGCGCCGCCGGGGAGCGACCGCTGCGGGTGATGTTCCCGATGGTCGGCAGCCTCGACGAATGGCGCCAGGCGCGTGACCTGGCGCTGCGCCTGCGCGAGGAAATCCCGCTGGCCGACCTGCAACTGGGGATCATGGTCGAGGTGCCTTCGGCGGCGTTGCTCGCGCCGGTGCTGGCCCGCGAGGTGGATTTCTTCAGCGTCGGCACCAACGACCTGACCCAGTACACCCTGGCCATCGATCGCGGTCACCCGAGTCTTTCGGCCCAGGCCGACGGCCTGCATCCGGCGGTGCTGCAACTGATCGACATGACCGTCCGCGCCGCCCACGCCGAGGGCAAGTGGGTCGGCGTCTGCGGCGAACTGGCGGCCGACCCGCTGGCGTTGCCGCTGCTGGTCGGCCTGGGCGTGGACGAGCTGAGCGTCTCGGCGCGCAGCATCGCCCTGGTCAAGGCCGGCGTGCGCGAACTGGAGCTGGTCGCCGCGCGCGGCCTGGCCCGCAAAGCCCTGGGCCTGGCGAGCGCCGCCGAGGTCCGGGCCCTGGTGGAAGCGGAGGTGCAGTAATGGCGCGGATCCTGACGATTACCCTGAACCCTGCGCTGGACCTCACCGTGCGCCTGCGCCAACTGGAACTGGGGGCGGTTAACCGCAGCGAGGCGGTGCTGACCCAGGCCGCCGGCAAGGGCCTGAACGTCGCCCAGGTGCTCGCCGACCTCGGACATCGGTTGACGGTCAGCGGCTTCCTCGGCGAAGACAACCAGCCGCCGTTCACCGCCATGTTCCAGCGCCGTGGCTTCGCCGATGCGTTCGTCCGGGTGCCGGGCGAAACCCGCAGCAACATCAAGCTGGCCGAGCGCGGCGGGCGCGTCAGCGACCTCAACGGGCCGGGCCCGGAGGCCGACGAGCGAGCCCAGGCGGCGTTGCTCGAACGCCTCGACCGGCTTGCCGGGGAGCACGAGCTGGCGGTGGTCGCCGGCAGCCTGCCGCGCGGGGTCGAGCCGGAATGGCTGGGCGAGCTGCTGCGGCGCTTGCGGCGGCTCGGCCTGAAGGTCGCCTTCGACAGCAGCGGCGCGGCTCTGCGCGAAGGTGTGAAGGCTGGGCCGTGGATGATCAAGCCGAACGTCGAGGAGCTGGCCGACCTCTGCTCGGCGCCGATGGATGACCTGGTCGCACAGCGCCAGGCAGCCGAACGCCTGCGCCATGACGGGGTAGGCCAGGTGGTGATTTCCCAGGGTGCCGCGGGGGTCAACTGGTTCGCCGCCGAGGGCGCCTGGCAGGCGCGGCCGCCGGCGGTGGAAGTGGCCAGCACGGTGGGCGCCGGCGATTCCCTGCTGGCCGGCATGCTGCACGGCCTGGCCAGCGGCTGGCCGGCCGAGCGGGTGCTGCGTCAGGCCACCGCCATCGCCAGCCTGGCGGTGACCCAGTTCGAGTTCGGCATCGGCGATCCGCAGCGCCTGGCGCGGATCGAAGCGGGTGTCGTGGTGCAGCCATTGGTCGAGGAGGCCTGAGATGAAACTAGCGATCGTCACCGCCTGCCCTGGCGGACAGGTTACCAGCGTGCTCGCCGCGCGCCTGCTGCGGGGCGCCGCCGAGCGCCTGGGCTGGGAAACCTGCGTCGAGGCGAATGGCGGGTCGAGGCCCGAGGGCGAACTGAGCGCCGAACAGATCGCCGAAGCCGACTGGGTCCTGCTGGTCGGCGTCGAGCCGCTGGCGGCGGCGCGTTTCGTCGGCAAGCCGGTGTATCGCGCGCGTCCCGCCGAGGTGCTGGCCGATCCGCGCGCCTTCCTCCAGCGGGCCGCCGCCCTGGCGAGCGTGGAGGTCGCCGGGGACGAGGCCGGCCTGGTTGCGCCGGAGGCCGGAGCGGCACCGCGGATCGTCGCGGTGACCGCCTGTCCGACCGGCGTGGCGCACACCTTCATGGCCGCCGAGGCGTTGCAGCTCGCGGCGGGGCAACTGGGCTTCGCGTTGCAGGTCGAGACGCAGGGCTCGGTCGGCGCGCGCAACCCGCTCGACCCGGCGGACATCGCCGCCGCCGACGTGGTCCTGCTGGCCGCCGACATCGACGTGGACACGGCCCGTTTCGCCGGCAAGAAGATCTACCGTTGCGGCACCGGCGTGGCACTCAAGCAGGCCCGCGCGACGCTCGAGCGGGCGCTGGCGGAAGGTAGGGTCGAGAGCGCGGGCGTAGCCAGCGCGGTGGTCGCCGGGGACGAGAAGCGCGGGGTGTACAAGCACCTGCTGACCGGGGTGTCGTTCATGTTGCCGATGGTGGTCGCGGGCGGCCTGCTGATCGCCCTGTCGCTGGCCTTCGGCATCGACGCCTACAAGCAGCCGGGCAGCCTGGCGGCGGTGCTGAGGACGGTCGGCGACACGGCGTTCGTCCTGATGGTGCCGATGCTCGCCGGCTACATCGCCTATTCCATCGCCGACCGCCCGGGCCTGGCGCCGGGCATGCTCGGCGGTCTGCTCGCCGGGACCCTCGGCGCCGGGTTCATCGGCGGGATAGTCGCCGGCTTCATCGCCGGCTATGCGGCGCGGGCCATCAGCCACGGGCTGAGGCTGCCGGCGAGCCTGGAAGCGCTGAAGCCGATCCTGGTCATCCCGCTGCTGGCCAGCCTGCTCACCGGCCTGCTGATGCTCTACGTGGTCGGCAAGCCGGTGGCCGGGATGCTCGCGGCACTGACCGGGTTCCTCGACGGCATGGGCACCTCCAACGCTATCCTGCTCGGCCTGCTGCTCGGCGGGATGATGTGCGTCGACCTCGGCGGACCGGTCAACAAGGCCGCCTACGCCTTTTCCGTCGGCCTGCTCTCGTCGCACAGCTACGCGCCGATGGCGGCGGTGATGGCGGCGGGCATGGTGCCGCCGATCGGCATGGGCCTGGCGACCCTGCTGGCGCGGCGCAAGTTCGCCGAGAGCGAGCGGCAGGCCGGCAAGGCAGCCTCGGTGCTGGGGCTGTGCTTTATCTCCGAAGGCGCCATCCCGTTCGCCGCCAAGGACCCGCTGCGGGTGATCCCGGCGAGCATCGCCGGCGGCGCGCTGACCGGCGCCCTGTCGATGTATTTCGGCTGCAAGTTGCAGGCGCCTCACGGCGGGCTGTTCGTGATGCTGGTGCCCAACGCGATCAACCACGCCCTGGCGTACCTGCTGGCGATCGTCGCCGGCAGCCTGCTTACCGGGCTGCTCTACGCCGTGCTCAAGCGCGGCGCCGAGCCGGGACTGGCGCTGGGGACCTCGTCCTCGCGGGAACCGGCGGCTGACGGATAACCGCGAGGCGGTCATGCGCCCTACGCCACCTGAGCGACGTGGCAGGGGTAGGGCGAATAACGCCGCAGGCGTTATCCGCC